>JAFDHF010000016.1 GCA_019308905.1 Deltaproteobacteria bacterium | reverse complement strand
GGAAAAGTCAAGCCCCGCTGCCAATACGAATCTGCTCGGTAATTATTCGGAAGAAAAAAGATTATAAAATTGAAAATTTAGGCGTGTTTGAAATTTCAGTTGCGGAACCGCTGCCCCTGAGGAGTTCCCTCACTTTGTGGAAACCTCTCGTTCCGGAGCCACGTTGCGGAAGGTGTGGGGCACCCGTCGAGGTCGAGCGGGAAGGGGAGAGGTCGTGTTGGTGATTCGTGATTCGTGAGTCGTGCTCGTGATTCGTGTTCGTGAGTCGTGTTCGGGGGGAAGGGGCGGGAATTCCCCACCCACGAAACCCGAGGGGGTCACCCCGTGAACTCCCCTCTTCCCGCCGGAGCTGCGAGGTGAAGCGAGGCCTCTGTCTCTATTCGGAGATTTCCGGGAAGTGGAAAGTGAAAGGGATCCAGATCCTCAGGACGGACGGACTCTCGCGATGTCGCCGGAGCAGGGGCCCGAAATGGGCCCCAATGCCTATTTTTTCAACTCGTCCCAGGGATAGTCGATCAGTTCGAGGAGCACTCCGTTGACCTCCTTGGGATGGATAAAGGCGAACTCGCAGTTCCTGAACGGCCGGGCTCCACCGATGAACTTGTATCCCTTGGCCTTGAGCTCTTCCATGGCCTCCCGGGTATTGTCCACATTGAGCCCGATGAGCATAATCCCCTCTCCCCTCTTTTCGATGAACTTGGCCACGTCACCGTCGGGGCTGGTCGACTCCATGAGTTCAAAACCCACGTCTCCGAGCCAGTACCTTGCCACCCGTATCTTCTCCGGCTCGTCGACATAGGGGTCGTCTGGTTCTGATTTACCGAGGATGGGCTCCCAGATTTTCCGTGCAGCGTCCAGATCCTTTACCGCGATACAGATATGGTCGATCTTGTTCACCTTCATGAGACACCTCCTGTGTTCTTGACTCGCCGGAAGAGAGACGTTCAGGGGCGCCTGCGAACACGTATCGGGGAGGAGTGCAACCGCCCCTTTCCCCCGAACAGCTCCCCGACTCGGGGCGGGCGGATCGAGTCGAGGCCGCTCTTGCAGGAAACCGGGTGACCGAGGGCAGACCCCCGACCCTGAACCTCAACGCCTGCTCACGTAGGGCAGATTGGCGGTGTTGTAACCGCCCTCGGGGATTTCGTTCTTGATGGCTACCTCTGGGCAGACAAAAGCACAGATGCCGCACTCCTCGCATAGA
Organism: Deltaproteobacteria bacterium; assembly: GCA_019308905.1. NCBI lineage: Bacteria > Pseudomonadati > Myxococcota > Myxococcia > Deltaproteobacteria bacterium. Next base: position 62,466 of record JAFDHF010000016.1, on the reverse strand, counting down.
TCCAGGAGGATGGCAGCCTTCTTGTTGACGAGGCTGATGATATTCACGGGGCACTGGCGGACGCACACGCCGCATCCAGTGCATTTGTATACATCGACCCAGGGAAACATGTCGGCCTCTCCTTGTCTTGGTTCTCTCCTAATGTGGTTTCACCCTGTGATAGGTCTGATAGGGGACAAAATCGATCCGCATCCCCACCCTGTAGCCGTCGTGGATCGCCCCGTAGGCCCGCCTCACCTGGACGGCGTCGCCGATCATGTAGACATCCTTGGCGTACTTGCCGTAGGTGACACTCCTGTTGGGAACGAGCATGGCTATGACCACCGTATCGGCCGGTATGGACTCCTCCTTGCCCTCGGGGGTGACGACCACCACCCCCTGGTCTGTGATCTCCTTGACCTTGGTTCTTGTGATCTGGGCGACGTTGCCGTCCTTCAGTTTGAGCATGTACCTCCAGATGTAGGATGGGTTTACATCGGCCCCGAATTTCTTCTGTTCCCCCACGATGGAGACCTGGCAGTCCTTGTGTTTGTCGATGATATAGAGAGCAGTGGAGATGGCGATCCCCAGCCCTCCCAAAATCACCACTCTCTTGCCCGGTTTGGCCTTTCCCCGGAGGACATCGAGGGCTCCCACAACATGGCTCTTGTCGGAGCCCGGTATGGTTTCCCTGTCATGCTGTGCGCCTGTGGCAAGGACGACGACATCGGCTTTCTCTTTCTCGAGCAAGTCTCTGTCAACCCTCCTGTTGAGTCTGATCGTGGCACCGTGCTTCTTGCACTGGGCTTCGGCATAGTCTATGTACCGGATGAGTTCGTTGTCTCCCCAAGGGCCGTTGGCTGCGGCAGCCATCTGGCCCCCTGTGTGGTCGCTCTCCTCGTAGACCGTCACGTCGTGGCCCTTTGCGGCAGCGACGAAGGCAGCCGTGAGCCCTCCGGGTCCGGCGCCGACGACGACGACCTTCTTTCTCTTCCTCGACTTCTCGAATCCATAGAAACCCCATTCGGGCTCACCCTCGTGGCCCAGAGAGGGCCTCACGGTGCAGCAGAGTTCCGTGTCTCGGAAGAGCCGGGCCAGACACACATTACAGGCGATACAGGGTATGATGTCCTGCCCCCTGTCTTCCATGATCTTCCTGGGCAGGAAAGGATCGGCGATCATGGGGCGGCACATCTCCCAGTAGTCGAGTTTTCCCTCGGCTATGGCCTTCTCAGGGATATCGGGGACAAAGAGCCGATAGGCCATGCTGACCGGGACACTAACGTTCCTTTTCACCTCCTCGGCGATGAAAAGCCAGTTTCCCATGGGCACGTCACGGGTGATCACCGGGATGAGCGACTCCTGCCAACCGGCCGTCACACTCACGTAATCACAGCCCGCCTCCACGGCGAGTTTGATGGACTCCAGGCTCTCCTCTGGTTTGTTCCCTCCGCGATCGTCAAGGAGTTCCCTGCCGCACAGACGGATCCCGATGGGTACACCCCCGCCTATCTCCTTGCGGATCCCTCGGATTATGTCTGTCATGAACCTGCATCGCCCCCTGATGTCTCCCCCGTATTCGTCTGTCCGTTTGTTCGTATAAGAGGATATGAAATTCGAGATGAGGTAGCCCACGATACCGGAGATCTCAACGATGTCGTATCCTGCCTCTACGGTTCTCCTGGCACCGTCGATGTGCTCCTGGATGCAGACCTGGATCTCTTCCCGGCTCATCTCCTTGGGGGGCCGGAATATGGGGAGTTTCTGGGGTACATCTGAGGGACCGTGGGTGAAGGGGAGCTCTATCCCTCCGACCCGGCCGCAGTGCATCAACTGGAGGCAGGCCAGTGCATCGTATCTGTGGATCACGTCGGCGATCTTCTTCAACCCGGGGATATACTTGTCGTCCCAGATCCCCATCATCCCCACGTAGCCCTTGCCCACTCCCAGAGGATCGGTATAGGCGCCCTGGGTTGTCACGATTCCAGCTCCTCCTCGCGCCTGAGCCTCCATGTAAGCCACTTCTTTGTCCGAAACGAACCCGTCCCTGTAGTTGAAGTTAGTTTCAGTCGAGGCATACTTGATCCTGTTTTTTGTCTCAAGCCCGCCTATCCTTCCAGGGCTGAAAATGTGGGGATACTTCTTAACGCCTGGCAGCTGCATCTCTCTCCTCCTTGTCCCCGTGACGGGAAGTACCTGCCTTCCGGCAGGAGTCACGGCGGGCTCGCGGCCCTCCGACTCTCGATCCTTGGAAGGATCGCTCCTATTCTCACCCTCCACCGGTCGCTTTGATGCGTCTCGAGATCGCTCGGGATGATTTGTTATTTTTTTCACGTTTAACACAACCCATTTACCCAGTCAAGGAAAATCTCCCCGGAGGCCCCCGACTTTTGGGCAGCCCCCCTGTCGCCGAGCGACATTGCGGGAGCGGTGGGGTACCCGTCAAGGGTGACCCGAGAGGGGAGTCGTGTTCGTGATCCGTGTTCGTGGGGAAGGGGCAGGAATTCCCCACCCGCGAACCTCGCCCGTCTTGAGGATGCTTCTCCTCCCGGAGCGGTACCGCAGAGGTGGCGAGGTGCCCGTCTGGAGTGGCTGGCAAGGGGAAGACCCCGCTTTTGGAGTGGGGGTGGAAGAAATCCCGACCAGCGTCCGGTTTGTTGACTTGCCGGGGGGGGCTGGCATACAATAGTCTCGGTTTTCCCTCAGAAGAGGAGGTGGCCCGTGAAAAGATATCTCTTTACGCCCGGACCGACGATGCTTCCGCCCGAGACCCTGCTGTGGATGGCCGCACCGGTAATCCATCATCGCGAACCGGAATTCTCCGGAATTCTTGCGGAAGTTCGTGAAAACCTCAAGTATCTCTTCCAGACAAGGCAGGAGGTTCTGATGTTTGCCGCCTCGGCCACGGGCGCCATGGAGGGGACGGTTTCGAATCTCCTGAGAAGGGGAGATGTGGTACTGGTTGTCTGCGGGGGGAAGTTCGGAGAACGATGGGCCGAGATCTGCGAGGCTTACGGCGTCGAGGTGAGGGCGGTCGATGTTCCATGGGGGAAGGCTGTGGAGCCCCACCTGGTGGAGGAGGCTCTGGAAAGGGATAGTATGATCCGTGCCGTCTTCGTAACGGCCAGTGAGACCTCTACAGGTGTGAGGCACCCGGTCGAGAAACTCGCCGAGATCACAGCAAGGCATGGGGAGGCGGTGATCGTGGTGGACGGGGTTACGGGGGTCGGGGTATTCGACCTTCCCATGGACCGATGGGGGATCGATGTCCTGGTGACAGGTTCCCAGAAGGCCCTGATGCTGCCTCCTGGATTGTCCTTTGTCGCCCTGAGTGAAAAAGCCTGGCGCCTGGTGGAGAGATCGAACCTGCCGAGGTACTATTTCGACTTCAAGAGAGAAAGGGAGAAACTCGAGGCCAATGACACCTCTTTCACCCCGGCTGTCACCCTGGTGGTCGGGTTGAGAGAGTCCCTGAGGATGATCAGGCAGGAGGGGCTGGAGGCCCTTTTCCTCCGCCACGAGAGGCTGGCTCTTGCTGCGCGGAATGCGGTGAAGGCTCTGGGGCTGGAACTCTACGCCGATCAATCCCCGAGTGAGGCCGTGACCGCGGTTAGGGTTCCGGAGACGATGGGAGCCGGTCAACTGAAGAGCCGGTTCTACGAGCGGTTCGGGATAACCGTGGCGGGGGGGCAGGGCCGGGCCAAGGGAAAGATCATACGGATAGCCCACCTCGGCTATTATGATCGGCTCGACATGATCATGGTTATTTCGGCCCTCGAGATGCTGCTGAAAGAGATGGGCCACCCTTTTGAGCTCGGTGTTGGGGTGAAGGCGGCCGAAGAGGTGTTCATGGATGAGCCGGTGCAGGGCTCCGGAGACGGGACGGAGTAGGGGAGGGCGCTGATCGTGGGCGTTCAGAGGGTTTTGGTCAGCGACAGGGTCTCGGAGAAGGGGTTGGAGATCCTGCGAGGAACAGAGGGGATTTCAGTGGATGTGAGGACAGGTCTCTCCACTGAAGAGCTGAGATCGATCATCGGGGATTACCAGGCCCTGGTGGTCCGGAGTTCGACCAGGGTGACCGCCGAGGTGATCGATGCTGCCGGAAAGCTCAGGGTGATCGGGCGCGCTGGAATAGGGGTGGACAACGTGGATGTTCCTGCGGCGACCCGCAAAGGGATCGTGGTAATGAACACCCCCCAGGGCAACGCCGTGGCGGCGGCTGAACATACAATCTCAATGATGTGTGCCCTGGCCAGGAAGATCCCCCAGGCAACGGCTGCCCTGAAGTCCGGCCAGTGGGATCGGGGGCGGTTCATGGGCGTCGAGCTGGGCGGCAAGATCCTCGGCCTGGTGGGGATAGGCAATATCGGAAGCATCGTGGCCGGGCGGGCCCAGGGGCTCATGATGAAGGTCATCGCCCACGACCCCTATGTGACGGAGGAGATGGCCCGGGCAAAAGGGGTAGAGCCGGTCTCCATGGAGGAGCTTCTGGCCAGGTCGGACTTCATCTCGGTTCACACCCCCCTGACTGATGAGACCAGAAACCTCATCGACCGGAGTGCCTTCGCCAAGATGAGAAGGGGCGTCATGATAATCAACTGTGCCAGAGGGGGGATTGTCAACGAGAGGGCCCTCCATGAGGCCCTGGAATCGGGGAGAGTCGCCGGAGCAGCCCTCGACTGTTTTGAAGTGGAGCCCCCCCTTGGGAACCCCCTTCTTGAGTTTGAGCAGGTGATCTGTACGCCCCATTTGGGTGCGTCTACGGAGGAGGCTCAGGAGAAGGTGGCGGTGGCGATAGCCGAGCAGCTCGTTGACTATCTGACCCGGGGTGTACTGCAGAACACCGTCAACGTCCCGAGTGTAAACCTCGATCTGCTTCCCGATTTGATGCCCTTCTCCGACCTGGCCGAGAGGCTCGGGAGATTTCTCGCCCAACTGTTCGGTTCTGCCATTGAGGAGGTTGCCATCCAGTACGTGGGGGATGTGACGAGGATTCCCCTGGCTCCTCTGAAGGCGGCGGCTCTGAAGGGGCTTCTCCATCCACATCTGGGAGACATCGTGAACTTTGTGAATGCTCCTCTCATGGCTGAAGAGAGGGGGATCGCCGTGGTGGAACGGAGTACCTCAAAGGCGGAGGATTACACGAGCCTCATCTCGATCGCGGCAGGTTCCAGGGACGAATCGCACTCTATCACAGGGTCGATCTTTGGGAGAAAGCAGCCACGCCTGCTGGAGCTCAACGATTCCCCCCTCGGCGGAGTTCTGGCCGGGCACTTGCTGGTGATTCGAAACGAGGACCGGCCGGGGGTTATCGGCAATATCGGCTCTGTCCTGGGAAAGAAGGGCATAAATATCGCTTCCATCAATGTGGGTAGGGACCGCGCAGGGGGTAGAGGAATAACCCTATTGTCCCTCGATGCACCCCTTGCCAAACCAATAATCGATGAGATCTCCGGACTTCCACACGTAATGTGGGTCAAGCAGTTGGAACTGCCCTTGGAACCGGGGAGTTATCTGAATCGGGGAAAGGACTCATGAGGAAGAAGAAACCGAAGTGTGTCGTGGTCGTAGGCGCCCAGTGGGGGGACGAGGGCAAGGGAAAGGTCATCGATCTCTTGACGGAATTCTCCGACATCGTGGTCCGGTTTCAGGGGGGGAACAACGCGGGCCACACACTCGTGGTCGGGGGGGAGAAGTTCGTCTTTCATCTTATCCCGTCGGGGATCCTCCACGAGACCAAACGGTGCGTCATAGGAAATGGGGTCGTCATTTCCCCCGGGGTTCTGATAGACGAAATCGACGCCCTCAGGAAGCGGGGGTACTTCAGGAGTGATTCTCAGCTTCTCATCAGTGAACAGGCCCATCTGATAATGCCCTATCATCAGAGACTCGATCTGGCCAGGGAACGGTTTCAGGGTCGAAACAGAATCGGTACGACCGGCCGGGGGATAGGCCCGGCCTATGAAGACAAGATGGGCCGAAGTGGGATACGGGTTGCGGATCTTCTTGACGAAGGGGTTTTTAGAAGAAAGCTGGAGGCGAGTCTCCTTGAGAAGAATTTCACCCTGACCCGGTTCTTCAAGGAGGAACCCTGTTCAAAGGAGGAGATTCTCGAGGAGTACGGCGTTTTCCGATCGAGGATCGCGCCCTTTGTGGCCAACACATCGGTCTTTCTCAACGAGGCCATAAGCGAGGGGCGGAGGGTCCTTTTCGAGGGCGCCCAGGGATGCCTGCTCGATGTGGATCACGGGACCTACCCCTTCGTGACCTCATCCAACACGGTTGCCGCCAATGCGTGTACGGGTGCGGGTATCGGTCCCACCTGCATCGACTACGTTCTGGGGGTTTCCAAGGCCTACACGACCCGGGTCGGGGAGGGGCCTTTCCCGACCGAGCTTCACGATGAGACAGGAGAGAGAATAAGGGCCCGAGGTGGAGAGTACGGCGCCACCACGGGGAGGCCGAGGCGGTGTGGTTGGTTCGACGCCGTGGTTCTCCGCCATGCCGTACTGATGAACGGGATGAGCGGGCTGGTCATCACCAAGCTCGACGTTCTCGATGAGATGGAGAAGATAAGGATCTGTACGGGATACCGGTATCAGGGGAATCTCCTTCGGTGGGTCCCGGCCAATATGGAAGTGCTGAAGCATTGCGAACCGGTCTACGAGGAATGCGAGGGATGGCTGAAAGATACAGGTGGGGCGAGGAGTTTTTCTGATCTCCCCCTCAGGGCCCGGCAGTATGTCAAGAGGCTGGAGAAATGCATCCAGACCGAGGTCGTGAGGGCCGGAGGGGTTGCCTTTTTGCATTTCATGGGCTAACATTGATTGCGGTGTGTGGATCGCTTGGGTTCTCCGAGACGTTCTAAGCACTCGAATTGTTCGACCGGCTTCGCCTCGATTGAGTTCAAGATCGCAAGAAGAATCCATGAGTCGAACGGCTTGAACGATTCGAACGTCTCCTGGGGCCGTTAACTCAGTTGGTAGAGTATCTGCCTTTTAAGCAGAGAGCCGCTGGTTCGAGTCCAGCACGGCCCACCTTGAGGTTGTCCCCATCGTCTAGCCTGGCCAAGGACACCGGCCTTTCACGCCGGCAACACCGGTTCAAATCCGGTTGGGGACATTTCTAGCGCGCGACGCTTACCGGTACGGGGTGCAGAAGTTCGACCAGGGATGTGGGAGAGATTTCAACCAGGAGACCTCTCCTGCCGGCGTTGACGAACAGGATCGGAAGCTCGAGAATAGAGGCTTCCACGTATACGGGGAGCGCCTTTCTCATGCCAAAGGGCGAGATGCCCCCCACCTTGTAACCCGTGTGCTTCTCAGCGGCTGCTGGAGAACAGGGGCTGACCGACTTGGTCCCGATGGTTCTTGCAAGGGCTTTGGTGGAGACTTCCCTGTCCCCGTGCATGAGCACGACGAGGGGCCGCCCTTGACCGTCTTCCATGACGAGGGTTTTGACAACCTGGTGGAGATCGATATCCAGCTCTCTGGCCGCATTTGCGGCGACGTGCCCCTCGTGATACCTGTAGGACCGTTCGACAAAGGGGACGCCCCTTTCCCTCAAGGTGCGGATCGCATGGGTGGCCGGCAGTTTTTCCCTCGCCATGAAAGCCCCTCGTAACCCTGGCAAAGAGACCCGTGTCTCGGCCGGTAGCAGGGAGTCGTGCTAGGGAGAATATCCCGTCTCCAGGACCGTTATCCAGTCTGCTATTCGGATGCCGGGTACCTCGATCTCCTTTTCCTCAAAGAACCGCTCGATGATCCTTGGAAGCCGGTCTACCGGCTGCCCCTCGAGCACCGATTCGAGCCATTCGATTCCCTCTTTCGGGAAGCAGAAAAAATCCCCAGATATGTGGACGTTACTGAATTTTCCCTCTCTCACCTCGAAATCGGCCCGGATGAGTCCTCCCTGCGCCTTGTGGACTCTGTACACCACGTCCGTGCCTGCCCGGATCTTGATCCGCCGTTCAAGGGGATGTTTGCTGCGCCTCCCATAGAGCCATTCCTTGCTCAGCATCCTCTGGCCGAGCTCATCCATTTTTGCCCTGACCGCCGAGTCGATATGGTCTCTCTTCATGCGTCCGAGCAGTTTCTGAAAGGCTTCTGCCAAGAGGCGGGAGAGGGCCGCCTGATTCCACCTTTCGGCTTTTGCTTCTCCAAGCTCACGGCGTATGGTGGAGAGATTCTCTCTGAGGGTCTTTTTCACCTTGTCACGGAACTTCTCATCTGGGACCTTGAGGACCCTGCACATGGTTTCGTAGTCGAAACCGATGATCAGGTTGCCTACAAAGACGACGCAATCGCCGATCTCGCTTGCACCGGTCCCGGAGATCTTGCGCGTCCCCACGACCACGTCGTTGATGGGCCTGTACCTGGCAGGGATTCCTATGTGCCGGTAGACACTGATGGGAGGTTGGAGGAATTTCCTGTAGAAGGCCTCTCTCTTCTCCGGGACGAGGGGGTTGTCCCTGCGGAGGATGAGCTGAAAGAAGAGCTGATCGCCGTCGAGATAGACGGCGCCCCCTCCTAGGTCTCTCCTGAAGATCGGAATGCGGTTTACCTCGCAATAGGTGAGGTCGACCTCCTGCTCCAGGTCCTGATGGAGACCAAGGCAGACGTAAGGCGTTGCAGGAGAAACCAGACAGAGCGCCTCACGGCCCATTCCCGCCAGGGCATGATATATCAGTTGCGACTGGTCCCAGGGGATCTTGCCCAGGTCGTAGAGCCTGATGGTCATAGCTCCATACCGGCATGGATTACCGGATCCTGACGGCGGATGAAGGTGATCGTCCGGTTCACTCCGACCACGAGCGCTCGCCTCTGTCGATGTCTGTCCCGGAGATCAGAGACCAGCGGCTTCCGTGGGTCTCGGTTCAGTTGATGACGGATTCGACAGGGGTACACGGCATACCCACGGCCTCTGCCACGGCCGGGCAGACCAGCTTTCCTTCGGCCACGTTCAGTCCCTTGAGCAGGCCCTTGTTCTCTCTCACGGCCGCCTTCCATCCGAGATTGGCGATCTTCACCGCGTAGGGCAGGGTGGTGTTGGTCAGAGCAAAGGTCGATGTCCTCGCCACGGCGCCCGGCATGTTGGCCACCCCGTAGTGGATGACCCCGTCCACCTCGTAGGTGGGGTTGTCATGGTAGGTCGGATGGATGGTCTCGATGCATCCTCCCTGGTCCACGGCCACGTCCACGATTACAGCACCCCTCTTCATCTCCGAGAGCATGGGGCGAGTGACGAGCCTCGGGGCCCGTGCGCCCGGGATCAGGACGGCTCCGATCACGAGGTCAGCATGGATAACGGCCTCTTCGACATTGTGACTGTCCGACATGAGAGGAACGATCTTGCTGCCGAAGATATCGTCCAGATATCTCAGTCTGTCCAGGTTGACGTCGAGGATGGTGACCCTGGCCCCGATTCCCACCGCTATCCGCGCCGCGTTTGTACCCACGGTTCCACCGCCCAGGATCGCCACGTTGCCCGGAGCCACACCCGGGACACCTCCCAGGAGGACGCCTCGCCCGCCTTGCTCTTTCTGGAGGTGGTAGGCACCCACCTGGATCGACATGCGACCGGCTATCTCGCTCATAGGGGTGAGGAGTGGGAGGGATCCATCCTCAAGCTGGATGGTCTCGTAGGCGATGGCAATCACCTTTCGTTCCAAGAGAGCCTGTGTAAGCTCAGGGGCCGGTGCGAGATGAAGATAGGTATAGAGGAGTTGGTCTTCACGGAGGAGGTCGTACTCCTCGGGCAGGGGTTCTTTCACCTTCATGACCATCTCGGCTTCCTCGTAGATGGCCCTTGCCGTATCCAGGATTCGAGCGCCTGCGGCCTGGTACTCCTCATCTGTAATTCCGCTCCCCGTCCCGGCTCCCCTCTGGATAATGACCTGGTGGTTGTTCTTGACGAGTTCCTTCACTCCTGCAGGAACGATACCGACTCGGTATTCCTGTTTCTTTATCTCTCTTGGGATTCCAACAATCATCGTCGCCTCCTCTAAGGCCGAGACCCCGGTCAGCGGCAGGCGGACGGGGTTCCTCGATCCTCTTTCCCATCTTCATCGGTCCGGCTGCAGGGCAGGAACCGCCCCTCTTCCTCGGCACCCAGCTCTGTCCCGATGAGATCTCCAATCCATGTAATTTCCGCGAGTTACCTGAGGAATACTTAGACTACCCTTATGGGCTTTTCTTGTCAAGTGGCACGGGGGCCAGAGCCTTCTCGCTCTTCGGTCAAGGGCTTCTGGGGGTTGTGTTTCTTCGGCAGGGGTAGGCCCTTATCCCATCCGGCTCTGGGAGTGACTCTTCCCGGGTTCGCGTACGTGCGGCCCCTGCCCATTCCGGCCTCTGAGGATTGGAGGGACCGGCAGCCCGTGCTGTGGTATACTGGATGAGGGGGATGGCTGGACGGGGCAGGGAGAAGGACGGCGTGGGAGGACGATAGGGTCGGTCGCTATGGACATGCGGCAGTTGGAGGTATTCTGCAGGGTCGTCGAACTTCATAGTTTTACCAGAGCCGCAGAGGCGGTCTTTCTCTCCCAGCCCACGGTGAGCGAACACATCCGGACACTGGAAGAGACCCTGGGTGAGAAACTCCTCGACCGATTGGGGAGAGAGGTCCTCCCGACGCCAGCGGGCCGGATCCTCTACCGGTACGCCCACAGGATCCTCCAGACCCGCGAGGAGGCAATTCAGGCAATGGCCCGCTACAGGGGAGAACTGACAGGCCGGCTGGTCCTCGGCGCAAGTACCATCCCCGGCACCTACATGCTCCCCAAGATTATCGGGGGCTTCAAGACTCGGCACCCCTCCATCCAGCTGGCTCTGAAGATCCTGGGGAGCGGGCAGATAGTCGAGGCGGTTCTGAGAGGAGATCTTGAGATCGGACTGGTGGGGGCGAAGTGGAAAGATCGGCGTCTGAAGGCCGAAGAGATCTTCTCGGAAGAGCTCGTCCTCACGGTCTACCCGGAACACCCCTGGACAGACCGGGAGGAGGTGGGGATGGAGGAGATATACGGCGAGCCCTTTATCCTGAGAGAGCAGGATTCGGGTACGCGCAAGGTGATGAGCGAGATTCTGGAGGCCCACGGGTTCGACATGTCGAAACTCTCTGTCGTGGCTGAGATGGCAACCACTCAGGCCGTCTGCCAGAGCATCAAGGCGCGGATCGGTATATCGATCGTCTCCCGCCAAGCCGTGGAGGAGGATCTTGAACGGGGCTCTCTGGCGGCCGTGACCTTGAGGGGGATTCGCTTCTCTCGTCCTTTCTATCTGATTCAACGAGTGGGCCGGCAACTGTCGCCCCTCTGCGAAGCCTTCCTCGCCTATATGCGGATGGAAAGCCGGTCCTGAGGAATCTGTCGGTATCGAGAGGTGATTCTGTCAGGGCCCGGGCGATAGGTTCCCGGCTAGGTCTCTATTCCCAGGATCCTTGCGGCATTGAGTCCGAGAATCCTGGCCTTGGTCTCTTCGGCGAGGGGCAGCGCCCGGACGGCTTCGATGTTGTCCTTTATGCTTTTGATGCTCGGCCAGTCTGACCCGAAAAGAATCCTGTCCCGGTTCTTTTCGAGGTCTGGGAAATACCTGAGGAGGTTCTTGGGCGGAAGGCCGGTGATATCCATGTACACGTTCTGGTGGAGGATACTGAGGAAGAAGGCCCTGTCATACCAGAAGCCTCTTCCACTGTGAGCCTGAATGATCGTGAGACGGGGGAAGAAGACGGCCACCTCGTCCAGGGTCAAGGGATCCCCGTACTTCAGCAGGGAATTCGGAAATACCGAAGAGCCGGTGTGGAAGATGACCGGAATGCCGAGCCCCTGGGCTCGTTCATAGAGAGGAAAGAGCCTGCTGTCGTTTGGGAAGAAATGCTGGTACGTGGGATAGAGCTTGAGTCCCCGGAACCCGAGCTCGGTGACACACCTTTCGAGCTCGGTCGGGGCGTCGAAGGTGATGTAAGGATTTATGCTGGCAAAAGGGATGAGGCGGTCACTGGCTTTGCAAAAGGTGGCGACCCTTTCGTTCGGACAGACCCCGGTGACCATGGGGTTGTTTTCGGCGAGTACGACGGCGTAGTCGACTCCCTCTGAATCCAGGAATCTGAGAAGAGCCTCTGGTGAAGCCGTGGTTTCCCGGATTTGGGAGACGATATCCATGCCGTGGAGCGATCTGGCCCAATCGAGAAACCAATCCTTATACTCTTCGATCTGGGTGACATGGACGTGGAAATCTATGACGGGCATCTCTCGATGAACCTCTCGGGAAAAGACCGACCCTGCCGGGATTCCCGCCCTGGAGGGTTAGAGCATCTATCGGTAGGCGCCTGGTGGGAGAGCGTCCCTCTTGGAGCAAGCGGTTTCTAGGATCATGGACCCCTCCCGGCGTTCCCGGCAGATGCCGGTACCTTGCAAACGGCTACTCTCATCATATCCTAAAACTGCGGAGGAATCGAGGGCCGGATCCAGCGAGAGAGGGGAAAGGGCGGTTTCCCCATTCCCTTCGGCTGCCCTCAAGACAGCGCCCACTTACTCGCAATAGGCGCCCCACCGCTTCCGGAGTGTCGCCCGGGTAGAGGGTTTTTTTCAAGAGTCGACAAACTTCAGAGGGCACGTGTGTTGACAATCGGGGCCGCAATAAAGTATTTTTGATTTGTGCATTCTTTCACTTGTCCCCGAGGAGGTCTTCTGGTATGCAAGATAATCTCTCCAACCCCGCGCCGCTGGGGCTCACTGCCTTCGGAATGACGACGGTTCTGCTCAATCTGCACAATGTCGGCCTCTACGGCCTCGACAGTGTGATCCTGGCGATGGGTCTTTTCTATGGGGGGATTGCCCAGGTGATCGCGGGGATCCTGGAGTTTCGGAGGGGCAATACGTTTGGGACCACGGCGTTTTGTTCCTTTGGGCTTTTCTGGCTGACCTTTGTGTTTCTATTGGTCTTTCCTGAGATGAAGTGGTGGCGACTTGGACCGTCGGGTGGTTCCATGGCGGCTTACCTTTTCATGTGGGGGCTTTTTACGGCCATAATGTTTGTGGCGACTCTCAGACTCAACCGGGGGCTCCAGGTGGTCTTTCTGACTCTCGTGGTCCTGTTTTGGTTGCTGGCTGTTGCAAATCTTACCGGGAGCTCGGCGATCACGAGAATCGCCGGCGTCGACGGGATCATCTGCGGCCTTACTGCTGTCTACGTTGGAGTCGCTGAGGTTCTGAAGGACGTCTATGGAAGGGTCGTTTTTCCCATCGGGCCCATGGACTCACGGCCCAGGGCATGAATGATGGGGATCTAAAGAGGAGAGGGAGATTGAAATGGAATCGGAAGAGAAGACCATCGCTTCGATGATGGATGAGAGCCGCAGGTTTGAACCCTCACCGGCTTTCAGCGAGAAGGCCCACATCAAGAGCCGCGAACAGTACCAGACCATGTATGAAAAGTCCATAAGGAGTCCGGAGGAGTTCTGGGCCGAGTACGCCGATGAACTCCACTGGGTCAAGAAATGGGAAAGGGTTACGGACAGCGACTTCTCCGAGGCAAGGATTCAATGGTTCATCGGTGGGAAACTCAATGTTTCCTATAACTGCCTGGACCGCCATCTGCTTACGTGGAGAAAGAACAAGGCCGCTCTCATCTGGGAGGGCGAACCGGAAGGCGAGACAAGGACCTATACATACCAGCAGCTCCACAGGGAGGTCTCCCGGTTTGCCAATGTCCTGAAGAAAAAGGGGATCCGCAAGGGGGACCGCGTTGCCATCTACCTGCCGATGATTCCGGAACTGGCGATCGCCATGCTTGCGTGCGCCCGTATCGGGGCGGTCCACAGCGTTGTCTTCGGCGGGTTCAGTGCCGAGGCTCTGAGGGATAGAATCAGGGACTGCGACGCCAAGCTGCTCGTCACCTCGGATGCCGGCATGCGGGCTGGAAGGGTCGTTGCTTTGAAGAAGAACGCCGATTTGGCAGTTGCCGCGTGCCCCGGCGTGAAATCCGTCATAGTCGTCAACCGGGCCGATACGGCCCCGGCGATGGAAGCGGGACGGGACACATGGTGGGACGAGGAAATGGGGGCGGATGACATCAAAGGGGAGTGCGAGCCTGAGGTGATGGATGCCGAAGATCCGCTCTTTATTCTCTACACCAGCGGGAGCACCGGAAAGCCGAAGGGGGTGTTGCATACCACGGCGGGATATCTGCTCTATGTCAAGAAGACCTTCGAATGGATTTTCGATTACAGGGATGAGGATACGTTCTGGTGTACCGCGGACATCGGATGGGTGACCGGGCACAGCTATATAGTCTACGGGCCTCTGGCAGCCGGTGCTACGAGTCTCATGTTTGAGGGGGTCCCCAACTACCCGAAGCCCGACCGTTTCTGGGAAGTGGCGGAGAAACACAGGGTGAGCATTTTCTACACGGCTCCTACGGCGATCCGAGCCATCATGAGGCAGGGGGACGAATGGGTGAGGAAACACGATCTGACCAGCATCCGACTCCTGGGATCGGTGGGGGAACCGATCAATCCTGAGGCTTGGATGTGGTATCACGAGGTGGTGGGTAGGGGTAAATGCCCGATTGTTGACACGTGGTGGCAGACAGAGACCGGCGGGGTTCTTATCTCCCCCCTTCCGGGTGCCATTGCTCTCAAACCGGGCTCTGCAACGGTTCCGTTCTTCGGTGTTGAGCCTGCGGTGCTCAAGGAGGACGGCAGGGAATGCAGGGCCAACGAGGGCGGGTACCTTGTCATCAAGAAACCCTGGCCCGGCATGATGCGTACGGTCTTTGGAGACCCGGAACGATTCAGGGAGACGTATTTTGCCCAGTATCCGGGCTTCTATTTTACCGGAGACGGGGCGCGGAAGGACGAGGATGGCTATTACTGGCTCATGGGCCGCGTGGACGACGTGATCAACGTGTCTGGCCATAGAATGGGTACCGCAGAGATCGAGAGCGCCCTGGTCGCCCATGAGGCCGTGGCCGAGGCAGCGGTGGTGGGATATCCACATGAGGTGAAGGGACAGGGAATCTACGCCTTTGTGACGGTCAAGGCCGGGGTCCAACCCAGTGAGGAACTCAAAGAGCAACTCGCCGCCCATGTGCGAAAAGAGATCGGCCCCATTGCCAAGCCGGACAAGATCCACTTTGCAGACGCTCTTCCCAAGACGAGGAGCGGAAAGATCATGCGACGGATTCTCAAGAAAATCGCATCAGGGGATATTCACGATCTGGGAGACACCTCCACGCTGGCCGATCCCACGGTCGTCGAGGAGCTCGTCAAGGGGAGGCAGTAGTTGGGGGAATCCCACCAGCCAGCAAAGAGAATCGAGATGCTTGGGTGGGGGGAAGGTCACTTCGAAAAAGAGGCCATGCGGCCCAGTTGCCGTGACTCTGGGTATCCGAAGAGAATGTACTTTCTCGGGTCAACGGGTACGTTTCGCACCCTCACCTCGTAGTGGAGATGGGGGCCGGTGGATCGGCCCGTGTTTCCAACCTCTCCGATAAGATCCCCTCGTTTCACTTTCTGGCCGATCTTGACATGGGTTTTGTGAAGGTGGCCGTAAAGCGTGATAATGCCGTAACCATGGTTGATGACGATGACCTTGCCGTATCCATATTCACGCCCCACCTTGACCACCAGGCCGTCGGCCGGAGCAACAATGGGTGTTCCCACGGCGTTGGAAATATCGATCCCCTCATGCATCTGGATCGTCCCAGTAAAGGGAGAGATGCGGTATCCGAAGCCTGAAGAGATCCACCCCCGGGCGGGAAGAATGGACGGCGTGCAGGCAAGCTGTTCCCGCTTGCCCTGGAGCAGGGTCTCGAGTCGCTGGAGGCTCGCCTGTTCGACCTGAGCCTCCATGGCCAACCTCTCCAGATCCGCCTTCATCTGGCGGACGAGGCCGGCCTGGTTTTCCTGGAGAATCATCTCTTCCCGGACATCCTTGGGCGTGGGACCACCTATGCCGGAGGTGGTGGAAGGCGGGGGCTCGAGATTGGCAACAACCCGGAGCTTTGAATCGAACTCGCGGATCTTCGATATCTGGGTCTCCAGGTGCGAGATTCTGTCCGCAACGAGGCGTAGCTTGGATTTTTGGATTTCACTCTCTTCCCGCAACGAGGCGAGATAAAGGCGGGCTTCTCTAGCCCGGAAATAGTGCCAGGCGAGAAAGCCGGAAGCGAAGAGAAAGGCACAGAGGACAAAAGCCAGAAAGCCGAACCAACCCCCCGACATCCTGAGTCGTCTCACCTTTGAGGATTCGTTTGAGAATATCAGGACACTCAGATCCCCTTCTTCGCGCAAGGGACACCTCCTTTAGGCCCGGATGGGGAAGCGCTCGTAAGAGCTATCCCATATCGATGGTTTCTTGTCAACCTCCAAACAACTGGTGTTTTCCGACTTTCGGACAGCACCTTTTCCCCGAGCGATGCCATGGAAGCCGCGGGGTTGGAAGAATTCTTGATCGAAGAGTAAGGGAAGTCCGGCCGAAAGAGCTCGGCGCCCCGTTCTTCTTTCCCCCTCCGGTCCGAAGGACCTAGCGGTTCTTTATCCATCTCGGATGCTTGATGCCGTATTTCTTGATCTTATAGTGGATGACCCTTTTGCTGACCCCGAGCAGTTTAGCGGCATCCTGCTGAATCCAGTGGGTCTTTTCCAAGGCGTCGAGAATGGTGCTCTTTTCAAGCTCCTTGAGTTTGGGTACCTCGTCGTTTTGGAGAGGCTTTTTGGTGTGGGAGGCAATCTGAGCGAGTCCGCCCTCGAGCAGGAGATCCTCTTCCTCCAGAACATCCCCCTGAGCCATGAGAACCGCCCTTTCGATCACGTTTCTCAGTTCCCGAACGTTTCCGGGCCATGGGTACTCGTGTATTGCCGCAAGGGCTCTGGGGCTGAAACCTCTGATGTTCCGGTTGAGGGATCTTCGGAACTTGTCGAGAAAATAGGTGGCGAGCAGCTCTATGTCGCCTCCCCTTTCCCGCAGGGGGGGCAGCTCGATGTGGATAACATTGATCCGGAAGTAGAGCTCTTCCCTGAACCGGCCGTTTTCGATCTCTTCGATGAGGTTCTTGTTGGTGGCTGCCAGAATCCGCAGATCCACCTGGATTGTCTTGTTGCCCCCGAGCCTCTCGAACCGCCGCTCCTGCAGAACACGGAGCACCTTTGCCTGGATCCTGAGGCTCATGTCTCCAATCTCGTCGAGGAAGATGGTTCCCGTGTTGGCCTGTTCGAGTCTTCCACTCCTTTGCTTGACCGCACCGGTAAAGGCGCCCCTCTCATGACCGAAGAGTTCACTCTCAAGGAGGGTCTCCTGGAGGGCCGCACAGTTGACGCTCACAAAGGGCCTGTTTCTCCTTTCGCTGTTGTAATGAATGGCACCTGCGATCAGTTCCTTCCCCGTCCCTGTTTCACCGGTGATCAGGACCGTGGCATTGCTCCTTGTGATCTTCTTGAGCACACTGAAGATTTTTTGCATCTGCGGGCACTTGCCGGTGATATCGTTGAACTGGTAGATCAGGCCGGATCCGTGGCGGAGAAAATCCACCTCATTGGACAGGCTTCGGTTGTTCAGGGCCTGTCGGACCTTGATCTCCAACATATCCATGCTGAGTGGTTTCTGAAGGAAATCATCAGCCCCGATCTTCATGAGTTCAACGGCTTCAGAGACGCAAGCCACGTCAGAGACCAGGATGACCCGTGTGGGGGGATTCTTCTCCTTGATGGCATGAAAGATCTCGCGACTCTCGGGTTCTCTCATCCCAACCTTTTCCACGACAACGTCGAATATGGACCTGTGGATGGAATCGAGAGCCGCCTGACCTGTCCTGGCTCCGCTGACTTCGTGGCCCGTGCTGGCAAGGGCTTCCATCATGCGGTTGTACTCGGTGCTGTCTTCCTCGATCAGCAGAACTCTCGACACGTTTCGCCTCTCCCCTGCCGTGACCCTGTTGGCCCGGGTGAACCCGATGGAGGGTTTGACTCTTTCTTCCCGGTGCCTTGCAGGACTGCATCAGGGTTTGGTCCACTCCAGGACCCGGAATTGAAGGGATTGATTGGGTACTTCCTCAGAGGAGATCAGCAATTTTGATGCCATCTGTACGATTCTCTTCCCGGTGCTCCCCCGGGGGGTCTCTTGCAGGCATTCTACGGTTTCAGGTGCACCTGTGGTCCACTGCGGCGGCGGCTGCCGGGAGTGGGGATTCAAGGGCTTGGGGGGGCGAGGATCAGGGGACGAACCGAGCTGTCGGTGGTTTTGTCTGCTCCACGCCCAGGGGATTTCTCGGCAAGAACACGGATCGTTCGCCGGGTCGGCGGCTTCACACAGAGGTCCGGCACAGGGGTGAATCGTGCCGCCCCGCATCGGACATTTCTTCAGATCAGAAGGACGAAATGTCAGGACGGATTGCCGCGGCTCCCCGAGTTTCACCGCAAGGAGGGGCGGGGCTAGTCGATCCCTTTGAGTTTCTTGAGATGGGCGAGCTGGGTTTCCAACTCTTCGATCTTCTTCTTCAGCTCGATCATTCGCAGCTCGCGGTCGATGGTCAGTTTGTGCCATTTTTCGAGCTCGGTCATTCTATCCTGCAACTCCTTTTCGGCCTGTTTCCTCTCTGTAATGTCTCTGGCGATGGCCTGGATTCCGATGATTTTGCCCTCCTTCTTGACCACGCTCGCGTTGAAGTCGACGAAGATGACCTCCCCCGTCTTTCGTATCATCCTGAACTGATCATTGCTGGGGACGTCCTCTCCCGCCAATCTCCTCCGGTGGTGGTCGGCAAACAGGGGGAGATCCTCCGGATGGATGAGTTTGGAGAAGTGGAGGGTCTTTGTTTCTCCCTCAGAGTAACCGGAGATTTCGCAGAATTTGGGGTTGACCAGGGCGAAGGTTCCCTCCGGGTCGATCAGGGTGATTGCATCGTTGGCGTTCAAAATCAGGTTTTCATAGAGTGTCTGGGTTTCTTCCAGAGCCGCCTCCAGGTGCTTTGTGGCAGTGATATCCTTGAAGACGAGGGCGACGATTTTTCTGCCCTGGAATGTATCGTTGCCTATGCGTGCCATGAGAGTGTGTCTGCTTCCGTCATGGTGCACGGCTTCCAGCTCCAGGGTCCGCCATGCTTCGGGGGATGCGTCTTTCTGCCGCTCGAAGGTACCTGCCCCCTCCTTCGGGAAAAGACGGGAGAGGTCCATACCGGTTATTTCTTCTCTTGAATAACCGAGCAGGTCATAGACGGAGCGATTGGCGAAGGCGATCTTCCCGTTGTCGAGAGCGAGATATCCCTCTGACATGTCGTCGATGATCTGGACCTCCCGCCACATCGAGGCCTTCTCAATAGAATGTACCAGCTCGGCGAACCTGAAAGGTTTCGTGAGGTAATCACAAGATCCGGCTTTCATCACATTGACGGCCCGGTGTTCATCCCCATAACCTGTGACTGTGATTACGGCGAGGTTCCGGTCGATCTGACGAAGCCTCTTGAGGATTTCGGTTCCTTCGGCATCCGGAAGAATGAGGTCGAGGAGCACTATTTCAGGCCTGTCCGAAGAGGCCTTCTCGAGCGCTTCCTGGCCTGTGACGGCCGTATAGATGGTGTACCCTTGGCTTTCCAGAAAGGCGGAGGTTACCGTGGTGAAATTTTCGTCGTCATCGACGATCAGGATCTTCGATTTCTCGGTCTCTCTCACCATGGATCGGCCGTCTCCCACGGACCACCCTCTTGCCCCGTACGGGGCACCGGAGGCTTCTGTCTCCCCTTTGCAGCCCCCGAAGGGATTCCTGGATCTCTCGAGTCACCCCGCGTATAGGAGCGGACGGGAGTGAACGAGGTGTCTATATCACGGATCTCCGGGCGAATCAATCCCTTTGGGAATGCCCTTCTGAAACACGGGGCTTGTGCAAAACCGGGGATCTCCTGGGGGGTCCGGTTGTGACAAGGAGAGGTTGTGTATATAATGTCTGGATCGAGAGGGGTTTGGAAAGGGGAGACCGGGTATGCTCATGGAAGAGATGACCATGGAAGATTTTGAGAGAGCCGTCAAAAGGACCCAGACGGTGCTGATCCCTGTTGGTTCCCTTGAAGAACACGGTGGCCATCTCCCCCTTGCCACCGACACGGTGGAGGCTTACGAACTGGCGAGAAGAGCCGCTGAGGTGGTGGATGTCTTCGTCTCTCCACCTTTGCCTTACGGTGTTCTCAGGAGCACCCGGGACCATCCGGGTTCTGTGGGGATCTCCGCGGGAACATTAAGGGCGGTCGTCCGTGACATCGTCCATTCGCTGTACCGGCAGGGACTGAGGCGATTCATTCTCGTCTCTGGACATGCGGGTACTATCCATATCGGGGCGTTGAGGGAGATAGGCGAGAGCCTTGTGGAGGAGATCGACGGCCTTGTTCTGGCCGTCTTGTCTATTTTCGATCTGGTGGCCGAGGGGGGGGTACCCGAATGGATCGAGACGGAGAACGACTTCCACGCTGGCGAGTTGGAGACATCGGCCATGCTCGCCGTGAGGCCTCATCTGGTCAAGGGGACTTCCAAAGCAGAGTTCCCCCTTTTCCCTGAGCCGATAGTGGTGAGGTCGAGGAGGAAGTACTGGCCTGGAGGTGTGTGGGGCGATCCCGGCAAGGCCAGCCCGGAAAAAGGGAGAAGACTGATTGAGCTCTGCGTCGGGAGGCTCTGTGACCTGATTCGGAGGATTGATGGTTTTTCGGAATAGAACGGGGGACTCCGGTTTTTTCCACGAAGGAGGAACCTATGGAATCAAGTGAGGACAGATACCCTATGAATGAGCTGACTCTCCTGACCGATCTCTACCAGCTCACCATGGTGGCCGGGTATTTTCAGGAGGGCAAGGCGCGGCAGATGGCTAATTTTGATTGGTTTTTCAGGACGTTACCCTTTGGAGGGGGGTTTTGCGTGGTGGCAGGCCTTGACCAGTTGATCGACTACATCCTCAACCTGAGGTTTGAAGATTCCCACCTCGAGGCCCTTGACAGCCTCGGCATATTCTCCAAGGAGATACTCCGGAAATTCGAGAGATTTCGGTTCACCGGAGACCTCCTTGCCATTCCGGAGGGAACCGTCGTCTTTCCCCACGAAACCCTGATCAGGGTGACCGCTCCCCTTCCCGAAGCGCAGATCCTGGAGACGACCCTCCTAAACATAATG
Organism: Deltaproteobacteria bacterium; assembly: GCA_019308905.1. Lineage (NCBI taxonomy): Bacteria > Pseudomonadati > Myxococcota > Myxococcia > Deltaproteobacteria bacterium. The sequence goes on along the minus strand of JAFDHF010000016.1, from coordinate 41,346 downwards.
AACTATCAGACCTTGATTGCCACCAAGGCGGCCAGGGTTTGTCTGGCTGCGGAAGGAGACCCGGTCATCGAATTCGGTATGAGACGGGCCCAGGGACCCAATGGGGCGATCAGTGCCGCTCGTGCCGCCTTTATCGGAGGCTGCGAGTCCACGTCCAACGTGCAGGCCGGGCTGATGTTCGACATCCCGGTAAAGGGGACCCATGCTCACAGCTGGGTGGAGAGTTTTCCCGACGAATTGGAGTCGTTCAGGGCCTATGCGAGGACTTTCCCGGACTCGTGCATCCTCCTGGTCGACACCTATGACACCCTGAAAAGCGGCGTCCCTAATGCAATTGAGGCGGCAAGAGAACTCGAGAGAAGGGGGCACCGGTTCCTCGGCATCCGTCTGGACAGCGGGGATCTGGCGTATCTCAGCAAGAAGGCCAGAGAGATGCTTGACAGGGCTGGACTGAGTCATGCCAAGATCGTGGCATCGAGTGAACTGGACGAGTGGATCATCGAGAGTCTGAAGAAACAGGGAGCCAGAATCGATATCTGGGGAGTGGGGACCAGGCTGGTCACCTGTTGGGATCACCCGGCCCTGGGCGGAGTTTATAAGTTGACCGCCATCGAGGAAAACGGCCAGATGACCCCTAAGATCAAGGTTTCTGGAGACCCGGAAAAGATTACCAACCCGGGGCGGAACAAGGTGGTCAGGATTCTGAACCACAACATGGTGATGCAGGGGGACATTCTCCTCAGGGAGGATGAGACCGTTGACGGATCGCACCCGATTACAGGGTGCCATCCCATGTACCCGCACATATGTAAGACCTACAGGCCCCCTTTTGAGCCCCAGGAGTTGCTGGTCCCGGTTTTTCTGAATGGTGAACTGGTGTATGAACGGCCGAGCTTGAGAGAAATCCAGGCAAATACCTTTAGAAATCTGGAGAGGCTCGAGCCTGAATACAAGCGTCTCACCAATCCGCATATCTATAAGGTCAGCCTCAGTGAGAAGCTCAACCGGGTGAAGGAACGCCTGCTGCTGATGCACCAGTGAAGTCCTGCATCGGTCGCCCGTGACGACCCTTGGGCGGGTCGAACTCCGTTTCGGCATGACCCGGATTTGGCATGTCTCTTCGGCCCTCAGGGCGAGTCGCGGCATGGGGAAAGAGGGGTCAATGAACCTATGGACAGGGAGAGAGGGAACCATTACCATCTGCTTGGAACCGTGACTGCCCTCTTTGTGACGGTTCTTCTAACCAGCAACATCGCTTCTGCGGCGAAGATTGTCGACCTGAGGGTCTCGATCGGAACCTTCCCCCTGGCCTTTGACGGAGGGACCTTCCTCTTTCCCTTGAGCTACATCTTTGGTGATGTGCTGACAGAGGTCTACGGGTACCGGATAAGCCGGAGGGTGATATGGACCGGCTTCGGATGTGCGGCCCTGATGAGCCTGACTTTCTTCGTCCTGGGCAGACTCCCAGGTGAACCCTCATGGGAGAGAGCGGCCGGTCAAGCGGCCTATGACAAGATTCTGGGTTCGGTCGGCAATGGCGGCATCATTGCGGCGAGTCTTTGCGCCTACTGGGCAGGAGAGTTTTCGAACAGCTACGTCTTGGCCAAGATGAAGATCGTCACCCGAGGCCGGTGGCTCTGGGCCAGAACCATAGGAAGCACCATCGTGGGGGAAGGGGTGGACACGGTTCTGTTTGTGGGTATTGCCACACTGCTGGGGGTGTTCCCGGTTTCGGCCATGGCGAGTCTCGTGGTGGCCAATTACCTTTTCAAGGTGGGCGTTGAGGTCGTGATGACACCCGTGACTTATCGGTTGTGCGGCCTTCTGAAGCGGATCGAAAGGGTCGATGTCTATGACTATGATACCTCCTTCAATCCGTTCCGCCTGGAATTCTCCCTCCCCGGGGTTGCCAGAAAGTAAGGAGCCGCGACGTTCCGCTGGATTCCCCGAGTCATGGCACCCCGTGCCAGCCGGACACACCCGCTTCCGGCTCCAGAACCATTTCTTAGCTGAACCGTTCCCTTTCCATGGCTTCCAGGCGGCGGATCCGTTCCTCGATTGGGGGATGAGTGCTGAACAGTGTTGCCACCCCCTTTGCCTTGAGGGGATTCACAATAAACATATGGGCGGTTGCGGGATTCGCTTTCATGGGGATCGTCTTCGTAGAGGAGTCGAGTTTTTTCAGGGCCCTGGCCAGGTATGCCGGGTGCCCGGTGAGTTCGCCCCCGCCGCGGTCGGCCAGATACTCCCTGGAGCGAGAAATGGCCATCTGTATGAGCATGGCTGCCACGCCTGCCAGTATTGATACGAGCACGATCATCAGAAAGCTTCCACCGCCGTCCTCGTCGTCACCGCCGAACCCCCCGAACATCGCCCCCCACCGAGCCATCACGCTGAGGTAACTTATGGCTCCGGCCATGGTGGCCGCCACCGTTCCTATGAGGATATCCCTGTGCCGGATGTGGGAGAGCTCGTGGCCGATCACCCCCATGAGCTCCTCCCTGGAAAGGATTCTCAAGAGCCCGGTCGTGACTGCCAGAGCGGCGTTTTCGGGATTCCTGCCAGTGGCGAAGGCATTGGGGCTCTCATTCTCGATGACGTAAATCCTCGGCATAGGCAGTTGGACCCTCTGGGTCAGTTCTCCAACGAGGGAGTGGAGATCAGGGGCCTCAACAGGCCCGACCTCTCTTGCCCCGTACATCCTGAGGACGATTCTATCACTGAACCAGTAGGTGACGAAGTTCATGGTGCCGGCGAGAACCAGGGCGATGATCATTCCGTTTCGACCTCCCAGGAGGTCGCCGATCCAGAGAAAAAGCAGTGTGAGGATCCCCATCAGAAAGCAGGTGCGAAGAGTGTTCATGGCTTCTCCTCCTCCTCGGTTCCTCGGAATTCTTGGGAGCGGCCCTTTGTCCTTCGAGTTCTCTCCCCCTAGAGGGTCATCGCCCACCCCCGGTCCCTTTCGCTCACAGGGGGGTGGCGCCTATTAGATCTTCCCGCGCCCAAGCTCACCGTCCAACTATTTTACTTACAGCGGCGAGGCAATATCAAGTCGAGCCCGGATTGGGTCCGCCTAGGAGCAGCGCTGAACGGTTCCCATGGGCTCCTCCCTGGGCTTCAGGACCTGATCTGCCTGATGTCTATCGCCTTTGCTTCTTTGAAAAGGGGATAGTAGATGAAGATGCTCGTGACAAAGGGAAAGACGTAGTAGACGAGCCGGTAGAGGAGAATCGCAATGATGGCTATCTCCAGTGGAATGCCGAGGCTGTAGTAGACCGCGGCCATGGAACCTTCCATGATGCCGATGGCTCCGGGAATGAAAGCGACGAGGGAGACAAAAATGCCGATGGCAAAACCGACCACGAGGATTCCCGGGGAGACACGATAACCGATCGTGATGAAGGAAAAATAGAGACTCAGGAGGCAGCAGAGCCAGTCGAGAAAGACATGAACTATGGGCACGACCATTCCGCGCCTGCGGTTCAGCATGAGGGAGATACCCTGATGGAAGTCCTCCTTGAACTCCTGGAGATCGACACTCTCGAAAAGGACCTTGTTTGTGAGCTTGAAGGAGATACGGTTGATCAGGCGGGAGAAAAAATTGATAAAACGTTCTCGAAGAGTCTTGTCCACCACGGACCCCGTGGCAAGGAGGGACAGAGTCAAGGCGACGGCCAGGACGGCCCCTGAGGCCACGTACTGGTAAAGGCGCAGACCCCGGCTGGTGAGAAGATATCCGAACCCGAACATGACAAAACCGATGAGCACGCCGTTGATGAGAAAAGTGTGGACAAAACAGACGAGAAAAGTGTCGGAAAAGGAGATGTTTTTCTTCTTGAGAAGGAATAGCCGCATGGTCAGCCCCCCTATGCCGCCTGTGGAAACGAGGTAGTTGAGGGAGGTGGAGACCCAGGAGATGGCGAGCATGTCCTTGAAGGAGATGTGCTCGCCTACAAGGTCGAGAAGCTTCTTGAGAGCGAGACCTATGAAGAGATAGCTGAAGAAGGTGGCGATGAAGGCGAGAAGCAGAGGGCAGGGCTGAATCTTCTCAGCAACCTCTGCGATCTTGCGGAGATCGGAGACACTCAGGATCAGACCCGAACCGATGATTACGACCAGCAGGATTTTTACGATCGGTTTGGCGAGGAGCCCGTGCTTCTTGTGACCGGAGTCCCTTGGTTCCATCATCGCCTTGTCCTGTGCAGGGCTCTTTCCATTCCAGGATCCTTCCCTCTGGCAACCATCCGCCGGGCACGCGACGCTCCGCGGGCTGGTTCACGACCGCCTGGAGAGCCACCTCCATTCCGGCAGTGCCCCCGTCCCTGTCTGCCATGTGCGGCCCCCTGCCTCTACCCCCTCGAGGAGGTGAGGGACATCCAGGGCAGGCCGAGCAGGCCCAGGGGGAGGGATGCACCCCTCCCCCCTGCCTACTCAGGTGAAACCGTCACGAAGAGGCTGTTTTCGCCTCTTCTGATGAGAAAGAGGATATTCTCCTGGCCTTTCGCCTCTTCGATGGCCCTGGCAAAAGCCGCTGTGTCTTTTACCGGTTTCCGGTTCACCTCTTGAATGACGTCTCCTCTTCGGATCCCGGCCTCGGCCGCGGGACTGCGGGGTTTCACATCCGTGACCACCACCCCTCTCACCCCCTCAAGCCCGAGGCCGCGGGCGATCTCAGGGGTGATATCCTGGACTGTGATGCCTAGAGGCTTTGCGGCAGGCGCCTCGGCGACTTCTGCTTTTTCCTTCATCTCGGCCACGGTCAACTCGAGAGTCAGCACCTTCCCGTCGCGCCAGATCTTGATGGAGACCTTTTTCCCCGGGGGCGTCGACGCCACGATGCGTGGAAGATCCCCGAAGTTCTCGACCTTCTTGCCGTCGAATTCGAGAATTACGTCTCCCTGCTTGATCCCGGCACGATCCGCCGGTGTATCCTTGAAAACCTGGGAGACAAGGGCACCCTTGGGCTCCTTCAAGCCAAAGGATTTGGCCAGTTGTGAAGTGACCCTCTGTATGCCGACACCGAGCCATCCCCTGACGACCCGCCCCTTCTCCTTGAGTTGTGAGACGACCGCCTTGGCCATGTTGATGGGGATGGCAAACCCTATCCCCTGGCCTGTGGCCACGATGGCGGTATTGATACCCACCACTTCTCCCCAGAAATTGAAGAGGGGCCCGCCGCTGTTCCCGGGGTTGATCGAGGCATCGGTCTGGATGAAGTCGTCATACGGGCCTGCACCGATAACTCTCCCCTTGGCGCTCACGATGCCGGCCGTCACCGTCTCGGCAAGGCCGAAGGGGTTCCCGATGGCGATGACCCACTCCCCGACCTTCAACTTGTCGGAATCACCCAAAGGGGCCACGGGCAGGTCACCTTCCGCATCGATCTTGATGAGTGCGAGATCGGTCTTCTTGTCCTTCCCTATGACCTTGGCCTTGTAGTCCTTCTCGTTGGAGAGGGTGACTACGATCTCCTTGGCGTTCTCGACCACATGGTTGTTCGTCACGATGTAGCCCTGGCTGTTTATGATGACACCTGAGCCGAGGGACTTGGTCTCGAACTCCTGGGGCATCTGACCGCCGAAAAACCTCTCCCAGAACTGCCGGAAGGGGTCCTGCTCCCCGAAAGGCGACGGACGGCCGCTGAAGAAAGGATGCTGCTTCACCACCATGGTGGTGCTGATGTTGACGACCGCCGGTTTCAGCTTCTCGGCAAGCCTGGCGAACGTCTCGTTGGTGATCGTGACCGGCTTGCTCCGTTTGCTGCTGTCCAGGGTCGTCCAGAATGGTTCGCCCCATCCACTGACGGTGAAGACAAGCAGAACCGCCAGGACGACAAGGGCAGCAAATCCTCTCGGTCTCATGGATCTCGAGCCCATGGTTTTCATGAAGATTCCTCCTTTCCGGTATCTTCCTTGCCAGGCCCCTCCGTAAAGGGAAAGGGCCTGCCAAAGAGGCTATGATTCCACCTCTTCCTCGGCCTCGCCGAATCTCTCCAGATCTTCGGCAAGGGTTCTCAACTTCCTGTCGACGAGGTCACTGACCGTGCCCTCTTCATAGGTGCCCTCATCTGTGAGGTCGCCCGCCTTGACCCCGGTCAGGATTTCGATCCCATCATCGATCGTCCTGATGGGATAGATATGAAACTCCTTCCTCTTCACCGCTTCCACAACCTCCTTTCGCAGCATGAGATCTTCCACATTCTGGTGCGGGATGATCACCCCTTGGGTCCCTGTCAGTCCCCTCGCCTTGCAGACCGCAAAAAAGCCCTCGATCTTCTGGTTGACCCCCCCGATCGGCTGGATCTCCCCTTTCTGGTTGACCGAGCCTGTCACGGCGATGTCCTGTCTGAGGGGAATCTCCGAGAGGCTTGAGAGGAGGCAATAGATCTCAGCCGAGGAAGCGCTGTCCCCTTCCACGCCGCTGTATGACTGTTCGAAGCAGAGGCTGGCGCAGACGTTGAGGGGCTTGTCCTGGGCATACCGGCCCCGGAGGTACCCGCTGAGGATATAGACTCCCTTGCTGTGGATGGGCCCGCTCATTTCGACCTCCCGGTCGATGTCGATGACTCCGGACTTACCCATGGCTGTCTTGGCCGTAATTCGGGACGGCTTACCGAAGGAGTAGTCTCCCATGTCGACCACCGAGAGCCCGTTCACCTGCCCCACCACTGCACCCTCGGTGTCTATCATGATCTCGCCGTCCCGGATCATCTCCTGGATTTTTCTCTCCACCAGGTTGAGCCTCTCGATGCGGTTTTGAATAGCCAGATCCACGTGTTCTGCGGTCACCCGGGGGCTTCCCTGCTCATCGGCCCAGTAACTCGCTTCGTTCACCAAGTCGGCGATCTGGTGGAAACGGGTTGAGAGTTTCTTCTGCTTCCCTGCGAGACGTGCCCCGTATTCCACCACGCTGGCGGCGGCCGAGCGGTCGAAGGGTTTCAGGTTCTCCTCTTGGCAGATCTTCCTGATGAAACTCGTGTATTCGTTGATGCTTGCGGCGTTTCGATCGGTCACCGTATCGAAATCTGCTTTGGCCTTGAATATCTTCTTGAAATCCTCATCGTACCGGTACAGGAGATGATAGGAGAGGTCATCCCCCATCATGATCACCTTCACATCGACTGAGATGGGCTCGGGTTTGATCGAGGAGGTGGTGAAAAGGAAAAAGGGATCATAGGCCTGGATCTCCATGCGTTTCGACTTAAGGGTTCGCTTGAGGGCAGGCCATACCCCGGGCTCCATGAGGGCGTCCCTGGCGTCGATGATCAGGTAACCTCCGTTCGCCCTCAACAGGGAGCCCCCCTTTATCTTGGTGAAATCCGTTCGCCACAGTCCTGATCTATCCATCATCCGCTCAACGCTGCCGAAGAGGTTCCGGTAAGTCGGGTAGGACTCTTCCACCACGGGGGGCGCCTTGGCTTGGGAGTTGTCGACAATCACGTTGACCTCGTATTCGGTCAAGGGTTGACTCTGCAGGCCGGTTCCATGGAGCGCCTGGCCTTCCGGTTTCTCCTGGAAGTCGGAGAGGTTGTTGAGGATGTTTTCCTGAACCTCATCGAGGTACTCGCGGACCGTCTCTCCCTGGAATTTTTCTCGGATCTCGCTGACCGCCTCTGCGACAAAGGGCCTGATCGTGTCTCTCTCGATATCCTTCAGCTTCCCCATGATCTCCTTTTCGGCTCTCCGGCTCTCTTTGATTATCTGTTGGAGTTCCTCCATGAGCCGGGGAAGCTGCGACTTGATCTGCTCGAACTGCTCCCTGGGGAACTCTTTCTTCTCCACGAGGGAGGCAAGCTGATCGAGACTCATCGGATTCCCCGAAACGACGGGAACGATGTCCTGCCTGATGTACGGCCCCATCTGGATCTGGACCACGGTAAAGCCCTCGGCGGTGACCTTCTTTTCAAAATCCTTGAACTTCTTCTTCTGCATCTCCCTGAACCTGTCCGTGACCTCCTTTATCCGGCTCTGATACTGCTCGCTTTCAAGGATCTGGGGAATATTTCGTCTGAGAGAGGTTATGAGCTCGGCCATCTCGTTCTTGAAGGCCTTTCCCTGTCCGGCAGCGAATGTGAGGGCCCTGGGCCTGTCAGGGTTCTTGAAATTGTTCACATAGCAGATATCCCCCGGAATCTTCCTATCCTTGATGATCTCGTCGAGACAGCGGTTGAGGGCGGATCTTCTGCCGGTTCCGCTCGTTCCGGTGATAAAGACGTTGTAACCGAAACCCGGGATCCCCAGGCCGAACCGCAAGGCCTTGACCCCGCTCTCCTGCCCGATGACCGTCTCACAAGGAGCAATGTCATGGGTTGTCTCAAAGGGGAGGGATTCAGGATCACACCGCCACCTCAGTCTTTCTGGGGTGAGTTCTTCGAATGCCTTGGCCTTACGCATATCAGGTTCCTCCTCTGCGGATCCGGAGAGAGAAAAATCCCCCTCCCGGTCAGGCTCAACCGGGGGGATTTCTTCCCCGGGTTTCATAATAACAAGGGAGGACTCTTTCGTCCAGGGTGGCGGGTAGGGGCCTTCTCGGGCCCGGAAGAGATTGGTGCGGCATCTCAGCCTTCTGGTCGAGAGTGCGAGAATCTCACGTTCGCCAGTGCCTTCCGGTAGAGCCTGTCATAGACTCTGGCCGATCGGGTCCAGGAAAAATCCGCCTTCATCCCCCGAAGCATGATGCCCTCCCACTTCTGCCTCTCTTGAAAGACGGAAAGGGCGTCCTCGATACGTTGGAGCAGGCGGCTGGGGCGGTATTGCTTGAATTTGAAACCGGTTCCCCTACCGGTCTCGGATCGGTAGTCCACGATGGTATCGTCCAGTCCCCCCGTAGCTCTCACTATGGGGACGGTTCCGTATTTGAGACTGAAGATTTGATTGAGGCCACAGGGTTCGTATCGAGAGGGCATGAGAAACATATCGGCGCCGGCCTCGATCTTGTGTGCCAGGCGGTTGTCGTAGGCGATCCTCGCAGCCGCTTTCCCGGGATACTTCCGGGCGGTCTTCACGAAGAGTTCCTCATAGGCGGACTCTCCCGTGCCGAGAACGACCAGGCCGAGGTCCTTCTCCATCAAATCCTCGATGATTTGCTCTACCAGATCGAAACCCTTCTGTTTTACAAGACGGGAGATGATCCCGATGATCGGCCGGGATCTGAGCCTTTCCGGGAGATTGAACTCGCCCAGAAGGTCGTCCTTGCATCTCATCTTCCCCCTCAGGTTTCGAGCCGTGTAGTTGGCCGCAATCAGTCGATCCGATTCGGGGTTCCATTCCGTGTAGTCGACGCCGTTGAGGACGCCGAAAAGATCCCCCTTTCTGCTCCTGACGACGCCTTCCAGCCCATAGCCGAACTCCGGGGTCTGGATCTCCCGGCTGTACCTTCTGCTCACGGTGGTAATGATTTGAGAGAAGACAAGGCCGGATTTGAGGAGATTAATCCCACCCCAGAATTCGATTCCCCCGGGGTGAAAGACCTCCGAGGGGAGACCCGTTACCTGGAATTTCTCTCCTGGGAAGAGCCCCTGATAGGCTATGTTGTGAACCGTGAAGAGACAGGCTGTCCCGGCGAAGAGGGGATGGGTCCTGTAGAGGGTTTCCAGATATGCCGGGACGAGGCCGGTCTGCCAGTCGTTGCAGTGGATCACATCCGGCTGGAAATCGAGTTTCTCGCACAGATTGAAGACCGCTCTTGAGAAGAAGACGAAGCGCTCGAGATTGTCGAAGTAGTCTCCCCGGGAGGTTCCGTAGAGGAATCTGCGGTCGAAGTATTCGTCTTTGTTTATGAGATATACGGGCACACCGCCCGCAAGACGGGTGAGATAGACTCGATCCCGCAACATATCCCTTCCCACGGGTGTTTCCATCTCCGCAATGACGAGTTCTGCCTGGGAAGGGCTCTCCTTGACTGTTCGATAGTACGGCAGAGCGACCCTGATATCGATCCCCAGGGCCTTGAGGGCCTTTGGCAGAGACCCCGCCACGTCGGCGAGCCCCCCGGTTTTGGCAAGGGGGGATACCTCCGGGGAGAGGAAGAGCACTTTCAAAGGCCGGTCCATATGGATCGCCTTTTCTCTGGTTTATTGTGCTACCGCAGAACCGTAGAGGATCGGGATTCCAGGAGGGAGTCCAAGTCCCGCATCCTACATGCTCTTGAGTTCTGCCTCGTATTTCTCGAGGAGAGCCCTGGCCCTCCTCTCCAGGGCGAGGAGATCCTCACAACCCCCGCGGTTTCCGGCCGGTGCCTTACGAAACCACCGCCAGGGGTACCTCCTCTTGTTTTCGAGCCGCCTTTGTCGATCCTCTATGAGGCGGATCCGTCTGTCATGGTGCTCCATCAAAAGACGACACCGAAAGATTACCTGCTGGCGGACCAGTTCCCACCGGGATCTATCGACCCAGGCCCCTCTTGAGAGGGTAAGCAGCCTGAGCGCCCTGCCCACGTCGTCTCGATCGAGGGCTTCCAGGATCTCTCTCAAGTAGAAACGGGTAGGCAAGACCCCGGCTTTCTCGAGGGGTCTTCCCGCCGCTTTCCTGAGAATTCTGATAAGAACTCCGAGGCCGATCATAGTTGGCTAGGCCTTCTTTGCTCGGAGCCCCGCCTCCATCAGTCTCAGGAAGCTCTCCCTGAGTTCCGGAAGGTCCAGTGTGAGTTCGTCGATTCTCCGAAGAATCCGGCGATAGTCATCATCGGACTCGATGTCCATCCCCTTGAGGAGTCTCACGGTGGACTCGTATATCCGTTTGTCGATCCGGATCAGCCCGAAACCGGCTCCTATGATCTCCAGAATACCGTCCACCACGTCCAACCCAACCAGCTCTCGAATCGCGATCTCTGCTCCGAGGCCCAGCAGGGCACCCACGAGGGCTCCCGGAAGGCTTAGTCTCCTTTCCCCCATCTCCATCTCCTCCTGCCATGCTCTCTTCTCCATCTCGCCGGACGGCAATGCAGGACCGGCCCCGTGTCTCACCGGCTTCCCTGAGATCGCCGGTTCTTGCTGAGATCCCGGGCCAACCTCTCGGCGTGACCCATCATGGAGTCGATATGTCTGTCTTTTTCCTGGAGCCTCTTTTCAAGGATCCCTTTTTCCTGCCTCAACCTCCTTGTTTCAGCAGAGGCAAAAAGGGACCTCACCTTTACCACAATCAGGGTGGCCACGACCCCTGCGACGAATCCCAGGGTGATGCCGATGTAGAAGAGAGTCTTCGGTTCCATGGGGCGGCTCCTCCACTCAGGGCTGCCTGCTCATGTCTCATCCTCCGTGGGTGTATCAGCGAGGATGATTCTCACATCCATCACGTTGGTATTGGTGGGACCTGTCAGAAGGAGATCCCCCAGTCTTTCAAAGAAGTGATAGGAATCGTTGTCATCGAGATAGGCCTGCGGATCGATCCCCAGGGCTCTGGCCCTCGACACCGTGGTTTCGTCGGCCACAGCTCCGGCCGCATCCGTAGGCCCGTCGGTTCCGTCGGTTCCACCGCTCAAAATGACCACATGGTCGATTCCTTCGATTTCCAGGGCTGCGGCCAGAGCGAATTCCTGGTTCCTTCCTCCCAGGCCGGTGCCCTGAATAGTGACCGTGGTCTCCCCCCCGGAGATGACGCATGCCGGTAGGCCTACGGGGTTCCCGCTTGCATGCATTTCCCTGGCAATGGCGGCGTGCACGCCTGCGACTTCACGTGTCTCCCCTTTGATGGAGGTGGAGAGGATGAGGGTCTGATAGCCAAGTTCCCTTGCCTTTGCTTCAGCCCCTTGGACTGCGACCCGGTTGTTGCCGATGATGACGTTCTGTACCTTCTCGAATACAGGATCGCCGGGTTTGGGAGTCTCGGGGATCTTGCCTTCAACGCCCAGCCGGAACCTGGTTGCAACAGAGGGAGGGAGTTTCTCGCGAAGGTGGTATTTCTCGATTATTCTCTCGCAGTCCTGAAAGGTCGACCTGTCCGGGACACACGGGCCCGACGCGATGACATCCACGGGATCCCCGATCACGTCGGAGAGCATCAGGTTGACCAGCGTGGCAGGGAAGGCCAATCGGGCCATGTTGCCCCCCTTGATCCTGGAGAGGTGTTTCCTTATGGTGTTGAATTCATCGATTGTGGCACCGCAGCCGAGCAGGAGACGGGTAAGGGCGTCTTTGTCCTCAAGGGTGATTCCCTCGGCAGGCAGGGGGGTCAGGGCAGATCCCCCGCCCGAAATGAGACCGATTACCAGGTCCTTTTCGCCGGCCCTTTTCAGGATCTCCACTATTCGCAGGCTGCCGGCGACGCCGTTCTGGTCGGGCACGGGATGGCCTGCCTCGGTAATCATGATCTTTCGAAGGGATGCCGCGTACCCGTATTTCACCGTCACCGCCCCATCGGCGATCCTCTCGCCCATCAGTTCCTCCAGGGCCCCTGCCATCGACGCGCTGGCCTTTCCGGCACCGATCACATACACCCGGTCGATTTTCGAGAGATCGTAACGGTGGCCGGCCACTACCAGCTCTGTCCCCTCGACTCTCACAACCCGCTTCACCGCAGCCGCCGGATCGACTGCAGAAAGAGCGTGGGCAAAGATCCGCCTCGCGTCCTGCTTCATCGAAAGAAGGTCTCTTGCCATGGAAAGCCTCTCATCTTGGAGTTTCCCTGGTTCTGTTCCGTTGTCCCGATAGGTTTCCCGACCGTGACAACTCAATCCTAATTGGGAAGCCCCTTCCAAGTCAAGGTAGAATCGAGAGGGGAACCCTTAAGCTCGGTGGGAGGCCGAATCCCCCTGAGATGACCGAATTGATCGCCTCTTCTATCTTCAGCGAGGAGGGGATCGCGCGGTCCTTGTCGACGATGAGCATGTACCCTGATGTGGGGTTGGGGGTGGTGGGTACGAAGACCGACAGAAAGACCCTCCCGTGTTTGTCCGTGATTTCGTTGGTGGCGAACCCGATCGTATAGCAACCAGCCTTGGGGAATTCCACAAAGACCGTCTGGCGGAAGGTCTGTCTTCTCTCAGGAGCGAAGGCGCGGGTGAGTTGTTTGGCCGCCCCGTAAATCCCCCTGGCCAGGGGGATGACGGTGAAGAAGCGATCGGTGAAATAGGCGAAGCCCCTGCCCACCACGTTGGTCGCTATGATGCCTGCCAGATAGATCAGGATCAAGAATGCGAGAAACCCGAGCCCTGGAATCGTAACCTCCCTGTGCAAGAAATAACCCAGGATCTTGGCGATGGGTTGAGCAAGGAGGCCGTCGACCAGCCTGAAAAAGAAGTTGAGAAGGAACAGGGTGACCCCGACGGGCAGGATGAGCAGAATACCGGCCACGATCCTGGCCCTCAGGTGTCTGTAAAGGCTTTTCATCTCTTACCTCCCTCACCAGTGGAGTCTGGTATTCGGTGTGTCACGATGCAACAAGGCACTTATCCAGAACCGTTTCACACGGGGGCTTCGACAAGCAACCCCGTCCCCTTCCCCTCACCGGGAGAGCACCGGGTGAGACGAAGGCAGCCGAGGCCTTCTCTGTCCTTCAATCACGTGAGAAGGAAATGGTCAATCTAGCGAGGATGGGTGAGAATCATGTCACCGTTCTCTCGAAGAAGGAAGAGGCCTGTCATCGATGCATCGGGCGCTCTGGTCTACTCTTTTCCTATAGCCCTTCCGACCTTCTCGAGAGCTTCAGCCGTCTGCTGCCGGATCGTGTCCATCCGCTTGGCAGTCTCCTTCTTCATCGTTTCGATCTTTGTCTGAAGATCCTGAATCCTCAGATTCAGTTCGCGGTTTCCCCCGGTTCGTTCAAAGGCGATGAAGGCTACGATAAGGGCGATGATAGATATTAAGAGTGCAAGGGTCGCCCGGAAACCGCCTCTTGCAGTCCTCCTGTCGTCGGCCATCGTCTGGACACCTCCCCCTGTGATTTGTTTTCCGCTGTGTTACAGGTCTATTATAAGGGAGGAAGATCAAAAAGGGAACAGGCTCGTCCCGGGAAGGGCCGGACTCCCACTGCATTTTCGTCCATGGGCCTGCCGGATGGCCGGGCAGAGGTTGAAGGGACCTCTCGGATGTGGTAACAAAGAAGGGCGTTTTCCAGGTGCTGATTTCGATTCGGAGTGATAGGAGATCCTCGGGGGAGGGATGCCTAGATGAGGGGAATCCAGGTCGGGCTGATCGGATTCGGAACCGTGGGATCAGGTGTTGTCAGGGTCCTTGAACAGAACGGAGGGCTTATCGAGAGGCGGCTCGGAACGCCGTTGATCTTGAAGCGCATCGCTGATCTCGACATCCATCGAGACCGGGGCGTCCGGGTCGACAAGGAGAGGCTGACAAGAAACGCCGAAGAGGTCATCAGAGACCCGGAAATATCGATCGTCGTCGAGCTGATAGGGGGATACGAACCGGCACGGACGTTTATTCTGGAGGCCTTTCGAAACAAGAAGCACGTTGTTACGGCCAACAAGGCGCTTCTTGCCCTTCACGGCGATGAGATATTCAGCGCCGCCCACAGGCATGGTGTGGACATAAGTTTTGAGGCTTCCGTTGGGGGCGGCATCCCCATCATCCGGTCTCTCAGGGAGGGTCTGGTCGCCAACCGACTAACCTCTATTTTCGGGATTCTCAATGGCACTTCAAACTATATCCTGACCAAGATGGCCGGAGGGGAGGGGGAATTCGACGAGGTCTTGAGGGAGGCCCAGGAGCGGGGTTTTGCAGAGGCCGACCCTTCCATGGATATCGAGGGAGTCGATCCGGCCCATAAGCTGGCAATCCTGGTCCGCCTGGCCTGGGGGGTACGGTTTCCTTTCGAAAAGATCTACACCGAGGGGATATCCGGGATCTCTGCCCTCGACCTCCGATACAGCCTGGAGCTGGGGTACAGAATCAAGCTCCTGGCTATCGCCAAGGCCGAGGGGGCCCAAGTGGAGGCCAGGGTCCATCCCACACTCCTTCCCCTGGAGCATCCTCTCTCCACTGTAGAGGGTGTCGACAATGCCATATTCGTCACCGGGGACGCGGTGGGATCGACCATGTACAGCGGGCGGGGGGCGGGCCAGATGCCCACGGCCAGCGCTGTTGTGAGCGATGTCGTCGACCTGGCCAGGAATGTCCTTCGCGGCTCGGCTGGGCGCGTGCCTCCCCTTTCCTATCAGAATCGCCACGTCAAGAGGATCCGGATCAGGGACATTCACCATGTGGTTACTCCCTGGTACATGCGTTTCACAGTCGTTGACAGACCCGGGGTCCTTTCGAGGATCTCGGGAATCCTGGGCAGGAACCGGATCAGCATCGCCTCGGTGATCCAGAAGGGGAGGCAGGTCCGAGAGGCTGTCCCCGTGGTGATGATGACCCACGAGGCCAGGGGCAAGGACCTGCTTCGGGCCCTGGAGGAGGTCGACACCCTTCCCAGTGTTTTGAAGCGCACGGTCCGGGTTCGCGTTGAGGACAACCTTTCTTGAGGAGGGTCGATGAACTGGCGGGGAGTCATAAGACAATACTGGGATTTCTTGCCTCTGAGCAGGGAGGAGTGCATCGTAACCCTCCACGAGGGAGACACACCTCTGATCCCGGCGGAGAAGCTGGCGGCAGCTATTCGGAGCCCGGCGAGGATCTTTCTGAAGTACGAAGGGCTCAACCCGACGGGCTCTTTCAAGGACAGGGGTATGACTGTGGCGGTCTCAAGGGCATTGGAGGAAGGGGCCCGTTCGGTCATCTGTGCCTCGACAGGCAACACTTCGGCCTCGGCGGCGGCCTATGCAGCCAGGGCCGGACTGCAAGCCGTGGTTCTGATCCCGGAGGGGAAGATCGCCTTCGGAAAGCTGTCCCAGGCCATGATGCACGGCGCCAGAGTGATCCAGGTGGATGGGAATTTCGATGAAGCCCTGGAGATCGTTCTCCGCATCTCCGAGGACTACCCGATTACCCTTGTCAATTCCCTCAACCCTTACCGGATCGAGGGCCAGAAGACAGCGGCCTTTGAAATTTGCGACATCCTGGGATGTGCTCCCACCTATCACGCCCTTCCTGTTGGAAACGCCGGGAACATCACGGCGTACTGGAAGGGTTATGTGGAGTACCGTGAAAGGGACAGGGCACCGAACCTGCCGAGAATGCTCGGTTTTCAGGCCGAGGGGGCGGCTCCCATCGTAGCCGGTCACGTGATAAAGAGGCCCGAAACGGTTGCCACGGCCATTCGCATCGGGAGTCCGGCAAGCTGGAAAAAGGCAGAGACTGCCAGGGACGAGTCCGGCGGACTTATCGACAGCGTCAGTGACGACGAGATCCTTGAGGCGTATCGCCTGGTAGCGCGCACCGAAGGGGTGTTCTGCGAACCTGCCTCCGCCGCCTCCGTTGCCGGTGTGATCAAGCTGAACAGGAGGGGTTTCTTCAAGAAAGGTGAGACCGTGGCTTGCACTCTCACAGGACACGGGCTGAAAGATCCCGACACGGCGGTCGGGGTCTCCGAAAAACCACTCTCATTGCCGCCTGAGATGGACGCGGTCTTGGAGGCACTCGATCTTTAGTGACGGCAGGCCGAACGTGGAGGCCGGACGGAGACGAAGCCCGGCGGCCGAGATTTCCCAGTCGCCTCGGCCCAGCGAGCCTCCCTCGAACCCCTTGATTTCAAAAAGAAGTTGATTATCTCCCATCTTATGATATATCTTAATGGTCTTGATGTACCGACTTTGGAGACGGTCTGACCTGTGATGAGAGCTTCTATCGAGAGATACCTGGAACAGATCTCACTCGGGAAGGGTTTCTCGGAGCATACCTGCAGGGGATATGCCCTGGATCTCTATGAGTTTGAGGCCTTTCTTAGGGGAAACGGTCTGGCAACCGGTTCTGACGGCGGGGTGGATGTGGGGAGGATCGACCCTGTCATGGTTCGTGCTTTTCTGGGTTCTCTTTACGGGAAAAACCGGAAGAGCACAATGGCGCGCAAGTTGGCCTCGGTCAGGTCGTTCTTCAGGTTTCTCGTGAAGGAGCGGGTGATTCCATCCAACCCGGCTCAGCTCGTGGGCACTCCCAGACAGGAGAAGCATATTCCTTTTGCCCTCTCGGTTGATGATGCGTTTCGCCTGATGGAGTCTCCGGAGGGGGAATCAGCCTTCGATGCGAGGGATAGGGCGATTCTGGAAACCCTTTACTCAAGCGGGCTCCGTGTGGGAGAGCTGGCAGGCCTCGATGTGGATTCCGCCGATCTCGATGTGGCGGTTGTCCGGGTGATGGGAAAGGGAAGGAAGGAGAGGATCGTTCCTCTGGGGTCGAAGGCCGTCGAAGCCCTGAGGTCCTATCTGGCAAAGAGGGAGAGTCTTCAGGGAGCCGATCCGCAGGAGAGGGCCCTTTTCCTGAACCGTTGGGGAAGGCGATTGACACCGCGGAGCATCGCCAGGATCGTGGAGAAATACGCGGGACGATGCGGCCTGCCGAAAGGCGTCTCCCCCCACAGCCTGAGGCATACCTTTGCCACTCATCTCCTTGAGGGAGGGGCGGATCTGAGGGGCATTCAGGAGCTCCTGGGCCACGTTAGTCTTTCGACGACCCAGAAATACACCCATGTGGGCATCGACAGGCTGATCGATGTCTATGACCGGGCTCACCCGAGAAGTTGGCGTAACAGGAGGAAACAAGGGCTCCATGAGCAGCAAGGGAGATGATGGAAGGCACGGCTGGAAAGGGACGACGGTTCTGTGCGTCCGGCACAGGGGGCGGGTCGTCCTGGCCGGTGACGGCCAGGTGACTTTTGAGACTACCGTCATGAAGCAATCCGCCAGAAAGGTTCGAAAGATGTTTCACGACAGGGTCCTGGCCGGGTTTGCCGGTGCCACTGCCGATGCCTTCACCCTGTTTGCCAAGTTTGAGCAGAAGCTCGAGCAGTACCAGGGAAACCTGATGCGGGCTTCCGTGGAACTGGCCAAGGACTGGCGGACCGACAAGATCTTGAGGCGTTTGGAAGCACTGCTAATCGTTGCCGACATGGAAAACTCGCTCATCCTATCAGGGAACGGCGACGTGATAGAGCCGGATGAGGGGATCGCCGCCATCGGAAGCGGGGGTCCCTATGCCTTGGCTGCTGCAAGGGCTCTGGTTCGCCATTCTGACCTGGAGGCCAGGGCCGTGGCGGAAGAGGCGATGCGGATTGCGGCGGGCATCTGCATCTATACGAACGATCGGATCGTGGTGGAGGAACTGGGGAGATGACGCTTTTTACCCCCCGAGAGATCGTTTCGGAGCTCGACAAGTACATCATCGGCCAGGAACGGGCAAAACGGGCCGTCGCCGTTGCGCTGAGGAACCGCTGGCGGCGCCAGCAGGTTCCACCGGAGCTCCGCGACGAGATCTATCCCAAGAACATCGTCATGATCGGTCCTACAGGCGTGGGTAAAACGGAGATCGCCAGGCGTCTGGCGAAGCTGGCTCAGGCGCCTTTCCTGAAGATCGAGGCCTCGAAATTCACGGAGGTCGGCTATGTAGGCAGAGACGTCGAATCGATGATTCGGGATCTGATGGATCAGGCCGTCAACATGGTAAAGGCCGAAGAGACCGAGAAGGTCCGTCACAAGGCCCGTGAAATCGCCGAGGAACGTCTCCTCGACATCCTGTTGCCCCGGCCCGGGAGAGGGAAGAGAGAGGTGCCGGGCAGGATGGAGGAACCATCCGGGGAGGAACAGGACCGATTCGATTCCGAACCGGTGAGGGTGATGGAGTATGAGAACTCGACTCGGGAAAAGCTGAGAGGGCTGTTGAGAAGCGGCAAGCTCGACGGACGGTACGTTGATGTGGAGACCACGGACAAGAATATCCCCATGGTCGAGATTTTCTCAGCCGCCGGCTTCGAAGGGATGGATATCAATATCCGGGATATGCTGGGCAATATGTTCCCCCAAAAGAAGAAGCACCAAAGAGTCAAGGTTCCCGAGGCCCTGGAGATACTGACCCAGGAGGAAGCCCAGCGGCTGGTGGACATGGACAGGGTCGTCAGGATGGCCACAGAGCGGGTGGAGCAATCGGGGTTCATCTTTCTCGATGAGATCGACAAGATCGCGGGAAAGGAGAGTGTACACGGGCCGGACGTCTCCAGGGAGGGTGTCCAACGGGATATCCTGCCCATCGTGGAGGGCACGACCGTGGCTACGAAATACGGTCCTGTCAAGACCGACCACATCCTGTTTATTGCTGCAGGCGCCTTTCACGTGTCCAAACCCTCGGATCTGATTCCCGAGTTGCAGGGTCGGTTCCCTATTCGCGTGGAGCTGGAACCTCTCAGCAGGGAGGACCTCATGCGGATTCTCACGGAGCCGAAGAACGCACTGATAAAGCAGTATAAGGCATTGCTGGAGACCGAGGGGGTGGAACTGGTCTTCAAAGAAGACGCTATTGCGGAGATCGCCCGTATCGCGACGGTTATCAACGAGCGAATGGAAAACATCGGCGCTCGCCGCCTTTACACCATCATGGAGAAACTCCTGGAGGATATTTCCTTCGGGGCCCCGGAGGCCCGGACCAAGACGATCGAGATCGATGCCGCCTACGTTGGAGATCGGCTGAGGGACTTCGTGGAAGACGAAGACCTGAGCCGGTATATCCTGTAACAGGCTGGAGGAATCAGAAAAGGGATGAAGAGAGATCTTCTCCCTCCTCGACGGGGAGGGGGATGAGGTCACCGGTGAGGTGATCCATGGACTTCCTTATGGCGGTGTGGGACTAACTGGAGAACCGGTTTCATGTTGTGAAGGCGATTCCGGAGTGGTTGTTGAAGCAAAAAAACAAGGGAGGTATGAGTATGGGGAAGGTTCTGGGAATCATCATCGGAGTGGTTCTGGTTGTTCTTGGCCTTTGGGGGATTGTCACGTGGTGGGGTCTGTTCATCAAGGCCCTGATGGCCTCTGTGCCCGCGTTGTTCATCGTGGTGGGGGCCGTGCTGGTGGTGTTCTTCGTCTCAGAGATTCGTTCATCCATGAGGGAGAAGGCCGAGGTGGAAGCCGGGGCCGAAAAGGAATCAAAGGAGGAGGAGAAGGCTTCAAAAGGCGGTTCGGGCGAAAAGAAATGATCGTCTGTAAGCAGAGGGACTTTTCTCGGTGGATCTGGTCTTGTCCCATCGGGAGACCGATAGATTCGGGGAGTTGCAGGGATTCCAGAGCCCGCGGGGATGCCGGAATCCGCCGTACTCCGAGGCCGGAGTGAAGGGTAATGAAGGAGCGGTACGATCCGAAAGAGATCGAAGCCAGGTGGCAGCGTTACTGGGAGGAGATGAGGCTCTTCTCCGTAACAGAAGATGCGAGCAAGGAGAAGTACTATCTCCTGGAGATGTTTCCGTACCCCTCGGGCAAGATGCACATGGGTCACGTGCGCAACTACTCCATTGGTGACGTGCTGGCTCGCTACAAAAGGATGCGAGGATACAATGTGCTCCACCCCATGGGATGGGATGCCTTTGGAATGCCCGCCGAGAATGCGGCCATCGAGCACGGGGTCCATCCAGCCAAATGGACCTATCAAAACATCGAGGCCATGCGGAACCAGCTCAAAAGGATGGGATTCAGTTATGACTGGGAGCGTGAGCTGGCCACTTGCGATGTTACCTACTACCGGTGGGAGCAGTGGCTCTTTTTGAAGATGTACGAAAAGGGACTCGCCTACCGGAAGCGCTCGAATGTAAACTGGTGTGAGCATTGTCAGACGGTACTCGCCAACGAACAGGTGGAGGCCGGGCTCTGCTGGCGGTGTCACTCTGGAGTGACCCAAAAGGAGCTCGATCAGTGGTTTTTCAGGATTACCGCCTATGCCGATGAGCTCCTCGACTACTGCAAGAGACTGAAGGGGTGGCCTGAACGGGTTTTGGCCATGCAGGAAAACTGGATCGGCAGGAGTGTGGGGGCGGAGATCCGGTTCTCCCGCGAGGACGGGAGAGGGGATATCACCGTCTTCACGACCCGCCAGGATACCGTATACGGGGCCACCTTTATGAGTTTGGCCCCGGAACACCCTCTTGCTCTGGAGTTATCGCAGGATACACCGCAGGCCGAAGCAGTGAGGGACTTCGTCGAGAGAGCCAAGAGGCAGGATTCGACTCTCAGGTCTTCGGAAGAGGTGGACAAGGAGGGGGTGTTCACTGGAAGGTACTGCCTGAATCCGCTGACAGGGGCCAGGATGCCCATCTATGTAGCCAACTTCGTCCTCATGGAGTACGGGACCGGGGCTGTCATGGCGGTCCCCACCCACGACCAGAGGGATTTTGAGTTTGCAAAGAAGTACCGTCTCCCTCTCATCGTGGTGATTCAACCTCCCGGCGGAGAGCTCAGGGAAGAGACCATGACCGAGGCCTACGAAGGGGAGGGAAGGCTCGTCAACTCGGGCCCCTTCGACGGCATGAACAGCCAGGAGGCAAGAGAGGCCATCGTCAGGTATCTGGAAGAGAAAGGCCTCGGCAGGAGAAGCGTGAGCTACCGCCTGAGGGACTGGGGTATCTCGAGACAGCGGTACTGGGGGGCACCTATCCCCATTGTCTACTGCAGCCGGTGCGGGATTCAGCCGGTCCGAGAGGAGGACCTCCCGGTGTTGCTTCCCTACGACGTCAAGGTGACCGGTACAGGAGAATCTCCCCTGAAGTCTCTCCCCTCGTTTGTGGAGACCACCTGCCCCAAATGCGGCGGAGCGGCTAGCCGGGAGACCGACACGATGGATACCTTCGTTGAGTCGTCCTGGTACTTCGAGCGCTTTGCGTGTCCGGATTATGCGGGCGGGATACTCGACAGGAAGCGGGTAGACTACTGGATGCCCGTGGATCAGTATATAGGGGGGATCGAGCACGCGATCCTCCATCTTCTCTATTCGAGGTTTTTTACCAAGGTCCTGCGTGATGAGGGAATCGTCGGGGTGGATGAGCCTTTTACCCGCCTCCTGACCCAGGGTATGGTCTGCAAGGAAGTCCTCCGTTGTCCCACTCACGGCCTTCTCTATCCAGAAGAGGTGAAAGAGGGTCGATGTGTCCACTGCGGCCGGCCGGTTGAGGCAGGGGCCAAGGAGAAGATGTCCAAGTCGAAGAAGAACGTGGTCGATCCAGAGTACCTTATCGACCGGTACGGAGCGGATACGACCCGGCTCTTCTGCCTCTTCGCCTCACCCCCTGAGAAGGACCTCGACTGGAGTGATCAGGGCGTGGAGGGATCGTTCCGGTTTCTCCACCGGGTTTGGAGAATGGTTTTCAACCATCTCGATGCGGTCCGTGAGGCGCCTCTGCCGCGGCGGGGCGAGGTATTCGAAGGAGTGGAGCGGATCCTCCACCGCAAGACCCACAGAACCATCAGGAAGGTTACCGAGGACATCGAGCGGTTTCATTTCAACACCGCCATCAGCGCCATCATGGAACTGGTCAACGCCGTCTATCAGTTCGATCCCGGGAACGGGCCGGGTCCTTCCGTGTTGCGGGAGGCCATAGAAACGACGGTCATTCTCCTCTCTCCCTTTGTCCCCCACATGGGGGAGGAACTCTGGCGTGTTCTTGGAAAAGAGGGGAGTATTGTCGAGGTTCCATGGCCTGAGTACGATCCCGGCGCCCTGGCCGAGGAGGAGATGCTGATTGTCGTACAGATCAACGGCAAGCTCAGGGACCGGATGAGTGTGCCTGTTTCCTCAGGGGAAGAGGAACTCAAACGGGTGGTCCTCGGCCGTGAGCGGGTGAGGGCCTTTACAGAGGGAAAACGGATAAGAAAGATCATAGTGGTGCCCGGCAAACTCGTCAATGTTGTCTGTGGTTGACACCGGCCTTTTACCCGGATCCCTTCACGGAGTGGTCCGGTGAGATCGGGGGAGGCTTAGAACGGGTCGGAAAGTTCGTTCAAAGAGGGGAAGGGCCATTTTCCGGTGGCCTCTGGTCAGGAGGGCCGGCCTGAACGGTCTGGTTTTGCTCTTGGGCCTGTGGGGTTGCGGCTACGGCCTGGAGAGAAAGACGACTTCACTCCCCCGGGAGATCAGGACGATCGCCATCCCCACCATGGACAATCAGACCCTGGAGGCCGGGATCGAGAACGCCTTCACCCATGCCATGGTCAGGCGGTTCAACCTGGAAGGACGGCTCAGGGTTGTTAGAGAAGATAGAGCCGACAGTATTCTCGAGGGGAGTATCCAGGATTTCTCCATCACCTCGATCTCGTACGGGGCGGACGGCCTGGCAGTGCAATACCGGACCGAGGTCTCCCTGGGAGTGATCGTCAGGCGGGTCGATACGGGGGAGATTCTTTGGGAGGCCCCCTCTTTGAAGGAGATCCAGGAATTCAGGGTGACTTCCAACCTCCTGACCAATGAGGCCCGAAAGCAGGAGGCCATCGATGGGATCGCAAGGCAGTTGGCCGAGGTCGTTTACGACCGGCTTGTGAACCGATTCTGAGCCTGCCCGCCGTCGTCCAGCCGGGTTGGAGGCATGGTGATGGACCCTCTCGGGTTTGAGAAGGAGCTGGAGAGAAGGAGGATCTTCCCACTCTATTTCCTGGGAGGAGAGGAGACCTATCTTGTCGAGGAAGCCCGCAAGCGGATCGAGTCGGTCTGTCTGGAGCCCGGGACGAGGGACTTCAATTACGATCTCTTCGAGGGTGGTGAGAGCCAACCCGAGAAGATCCTCGATGCGGCAAAGACCCTTCCCATGATGGCACCGTGGCGGGTAGTAGTCGTCAAGGATGCCCACCTCTTTACAGCCGATCAGGTAAAGCCCCTCATCTCCTATTTCGAAAACCCCTCTCCCAGGACTTGTCTGATTCTGACCGGCCGGGTCGCAGGCCCCTGGAAGGGATACCTGAAGGTCCTGGAGAGAAAGGGCAGGGTCGTTTCGTTCTCCCACCCCCGGGGAGGTCTTTTGACCCGGTACATGGCAAGGAGGGCAACAGAACTGGGCAAAGAGATATCGCCCGAAGCGGCGGTGATGATACAGCAACTGGCGGGTAACGACCTCGGCGAGATATACCAGGAGCTAGACAAGGCGGCCTTCTATGCGGGAGAGGGGAGGCGGATAGAGGCGGACCATGTCGAGGCGGTGATCTCTCCTCTTGGGACCCATACGGTTTTCGACCTGACTCGGGCGGTGGGAATGAGAAACTGCGAGGAGGCGCTGACGATCCTCAAGGAGATGCTGGAGAGCGGAGAACCTCACCTGAAAATCCTGGGCATGATTGTAAGGCAGTTTCGCCTCATCTGGAAGGCAAGAGAGATGCGGTCCCTTGGGATGAGGGACAGGGAGATCGGAAGAGCCGTGGGCGTGCCGGATTTCTCTCTCAGGAAATTCCTCGCCCAGCTGAACAGTTTCACTCCAGGCGAACTCGAAGAGTGTTATGGTCGCCTCTTTGAAAGCCATGTGGCCTTCAAGACCCGGAGCACCTCCAAGCAGACCATACTCGAGGGCCTGGTCATCTCCCTCTGCTGTTAGGGAAGTCTTCCCGTGCAACGGCCATGGCCAAGGCACACAGCAGAGTTGGAAGGGGTTGTCACCCGGGTGCAGGAAATCAGATAGTCTGTTGCCGGGAAGGGATCTCAGTGAGTCGAAAGGACCGCGAATTTCCGGGCGAGTCTGGAGATCTTCCTGGAGGCCGTATTCCTGTGGAGAACACCCCTGGATCGTGCTCTGTTTATTTCGCGCACCGCGGCGGAGAAGGCGCCTTTGGCCGCTTCTACATCCCTGGACTGGACGGCTTGCAGGAGTTTCTTCACACGAGACTTGACCCGGGATTTGATGTGCATGTTCCTCTCACGGCGTTTCTCGTTCTGCCGCATTCGCTTTACAGCCGACCTGTGAGTTGCCAATGGTAGACCTCCGTTTCGATTTGCGAGCATGATTTATCTACCATTTCGAGAGGACTCTGTCAAGTTCTCGAGGGACGGGGTTTTGCTCGGCCCCGGATCGAGTATTTTGCAAGCAGTCGACTTTACTAGTTGAGGCTCCATAGAGGGGTTCGGCGAGGCTCCCTCTGAGTTCTGCCTCGAAAGCGGGTCTTCATGTCTGAAGAGAAGACAATAGCGAGGGCTACAGGGGTTGTGGGCACCGCGACCCTTCTCAGCCGGATTCTCGGGTATCTCCGTGACATGGTGATCGCCTATTTCTTCGGGGCGGGGATGGCCACAGATGCATTTTTTGTTGCCTTCAGGATACCGAACACCCTGAGAAGGCTTTTCGGTGAGGGCTCTCTCACGGTTTCATTCATTCCGGTCTTTTCGGAATACCTGCACCACAGAGGGGAAAAGGACTGGGAGGATTTGGTCAACGTGGCCTTTACCCTGCTCTCTGTCGTGCTTGTCGGCCTGAGCGTTGCGGGTATGCTTTTTTCCCCCTCCTTGATCCGGATTCTGGCACCCGGTTTCGTCGACCCCGACCAGTTCCGTCTCGCCGTGCTGATGACCCGGCTCGTTTTCCCCTATTTGTTCTTCATCGGGCTGGTGGCCCTTTGTATGGGGGTCCTCAACTCTCTGGGCCATTTTGCAGCGCCCGCCCTTGCGCCGGCCCTCTTGAATATCTCGATGATCGGATGCGCCTTTCTGCTCTTCCGGCGATTCAACCCGCCGATCCTGGCGCTGGCCGTTGGTGTCCTCGTGGGCGGGGCGGCTCAACTGGTTTTTCAGATCCCCTTCTTGGTGGCAAAAGGGATTCACTTTCGCCCCAACTTCCGCTTCGGTTCAAACCCCGGTATCAGGAGGATAGGAACCCTCATGGTTCCCGCCGTTCTTGGAACAGCGGTCGCCCAGATCAACGTATTCGTGAGCCAGATTCTCGCGTCTTTTCTGATCAAGGGGAGCATCTCTTTTCTCTACTACGCCTATCGGCTTATCGAGTTCCCCCTTGGAATCTTCGTGGTGGCCCTCGGAACAGCGGCTCTTCCGAGCTTTTCGAGGCTGGTCGTGCAGGACCGGCTCGGAGAATTTGCCGACACAATAGGTTTTGGCCTTCGCATGGTCTTTTTCCTCACCATTCCAGCCTCGGTGGGGTTGATCCTCCTCAGGGTCCCCATTGTCGGCCTTCTTTTCCAAAGAGGTGAGTTTGATTTTCGGGCGACCATCCTCACTTCCGAGGCCCTCCTGTACTATGCCCTTGGCCTCTGGGCCATCGCGGGGGTGAGGATCGTGGCTCCGGCCTTTTTTGCCCTTCAAGACATGCGATCTCCTGTAAGGGTCGCCGTTCTGGCCTTGATCAGCAATATCGTCTTCGGGCTGATCTTGATGGTTCCCCTGAAGCATTCAGGGCTCGCCCTGGCAAATTCCCTTTCAGCGGTTTTGAATTTCCTTGTCTTGGTGGTTTTTCTCACAAAGAGGGTGGGAAACATAGAATGGACCCGTGTCCTGAAGTCGCTGGGCAAGGTCTCTGTGGCGAGTACGGCCATGGGCGGGGTTGTTTACGGAATGAGCCTTTTTGGAAGATGGGGTAGCCCTGGAGCCGGTCTGTTCAACGCCACCGTCCTCGGGCTGAGTGTGCTGGCAGGTATATTCGTGTTTCTATCCGTCAGCGTCCTGGTGAAAGCCGAGGAGACGGCTTTCCTCATTTCCATGATCAGGGAAAGGTTCAAGGGAAAGGGCTAGCCCCTGTGCCTACCGCCCTTCACCGTTCCACCTCTTTGCTTCCCGGGGTCACGGCCTCGTCTCCCTTCCCTCTGCCAGGCGGGCTCCCAGGTAGATGTACTGGAGACCTGTCAGGATTGTTGTGGTCGCTGCCGCCCAAACCATTCCTGACGCCAGGCTGGAGAAAGAGGGCTCCATCTGGGAGAAGAGGGCGATCGAGATCGTCAGCACTTGGACCAGCGTGTTGATCTTGCTCGATGTGGCAGGCTTGATCTCCGGCTTCCGGTCCATCAGGAAGAGGATGAAAAAGCCGAGACAGATGATCATGTCGCGGCTTATCACTATCACGGTGAGCCAGCCGGGGATGATATCGAGAAGTGCCAAAGCGACGAAGGCGGAGGTCAGCAGCAGCTTGTCGGCTATGGGGTCGAGATAGGCTCCCAGAAGAGTCCTCTGGTCATGTATCCGTGCGATGATGCCGTCAGCCCCGTCTGTGACCCCCGCGACCACGAAGATGACGAACGACCATCCGAAGTGCCGGCCCATGAGAGAGATCACAAAGACGGGAATGAGGAGGACTCTGAAGATAGTGAGGGAATTGGGCAAATTCAGCATGGGCTGTCAGGATTCGCGAGTTTAGCCCCGCCATCGGGGCGTTCTGCACCTTTCGGGTCGCCGTCCCGTTGAGGCGGGCTACCGGGGACCCGGGTCGGCGATGTCCCCCCGATAGATATCCTTGAAGGTGGTGAACTCCTTGAGAAAGGTGAGTCTTATCGTACCCGTGGGGCCGTTTCGCTGCTTGCCGATGATGATCTCCGCCACCCCGGCGTTGGTTGGATCCTCCCGGTAGACCTCTTCCCTGTATACAAATAGAATAACATCAGCGTCCTGTTCGATGGCTCCGGATTCTCTGAGATCCGCCAGTTGTGGCCTCTGCCTCGGCCTCTCCTCGGTGCGGCGGCTGAGCTGGGAGATGGCGATGACCGGGATGGAGAGCTCCTTGGCCAGGGCCTTGAGGGATCTGGAGATCTCGGAGATCTCCTGTTCTCTTCTTTCGACCCTTCCCCTCCCCTTCATCAATTGGAGGTAGTCGACAATGACGAGGCCGAGGTTGGATTCCGCCTTAAGGCGTCTGGCCTTGGCCCGTAATTCCAGCACCGATATGGCCGCTGTGTCATCGATAAAGATAGGGGCATCGGCCAGGTTTCCGGCTGCCAGGGTTAACTTCGGCCAATCACTCTCCTTGAGGAAGCCGCTGCGGAGTTTCTGGGCCTCCACCATGGCCTCGGAGCAGAGCATTCGGAGGGCCAACTGCTCCTTGGACATCTCGAGGGAGAAGATGGCCACCGGGATTTCGGCCTCCAATGCCGCGTGCCTGGCTATATCGAGGCAGTAGGAGGTCTTTCCCATACTGGGGCGGCCCGCCACGATGACCAGATCGGATTTCTGAAACCCTGCCGTCATACGGTCGAGATCCCTGAAACCCGAGGGGACCCCAGTGATCAGTTCCTTTCTTTCAAAGAGTTTCTCTATGGTCTTGAAACTCTCCTTAATGACGTCCTTGATGGGGTAGAAAGAAGGCCTGACCTTGTGCTCGGAGATCCGGAATATGGCCTGCTCGGCCTCGTCGAGGAATGAGTCGATCTCGCCGCTGTCACTGTAACTGCGGGTGATGATCTGTGTGGCCGTATCGATAAGCCTCCTGAGGATGGATTTCTCCTTGACTATTCGTGCATAGTACTCGATATTGGCCGCCGTGGGAACCATGTCGATAAGTGAGGCGAGATAGGAAGCCCCCCCGACCTCGTCCAGGAGATTGTCGTCTTTGAGCTTGTTGGTAAGGGTGATCAGATCGGCGGGCTCGTTCTTCTCCGACAGGTCCACCAGTGCCTGGAATATCCTCTGGTGGGAGTCGCGGTAGAAGTCATCATGGCCGAGAATCTCCAGGACCCGGTTGAGGGCGCTGTTCTCTATGAGTATCCCACCGAGGATCGACTGTTCGGCCTCGATGTTCTGGGGGGGGATCTTGGGATGGATGGTTTCAGCCATGGAACCTCTCCGCGTCAAAGGGCCCCTTACACGAGCTCAATACCCCGCCATCTGGAGGACTACCGCGGCCGTCACACGCCGCAAACCCGAAGACCCCCCGTGTCTCCTCTGCCGTTTCGATTTGGAAGACCACCTCGATCTCACTCCTTCACAACCCAGACTTTGAGGCTGGCCGTGACTTGAGGGTTGAGCTTGACGGGGACGGTATAGATTCCCAGGCTCTTTATGGGTTCTTCCAAGAGGATGTTCTTGCGCCCGATGTTGAATCCGTTTTCCCGGAGGTTGTGCTCTATCTCCATCGATGTTACCGCCCCGAACAACTTGCCGCTCTCCCCCACGGGTTTCGCAATGGTACACGAGTAGTCTTCGAGGCGTTTGGCGAGTCTCTCCGCTTCCCTTATCGACTTGTCGAGACGGTCCTGAACGAGCCGCTTCTCGTGTTCCAGGGTCTTGAGTTTATTCGAGGTGGCTCGGATAGCCTTCTTCTTGGGCAGCAAGAAGTTTCGAGCATAGCCATCTGCGACTCTTACGATATCCCCCATGGTGCCCAGGGAAGGGATGTCCTCCAACAGAATAACCTCCATGTTTGTCTCCTTTCTTTCCCCATGGGGACGGCTGGTCATGGGGTTTTCTTGTAGGGGGTCAGCCGTGGTCTCACCTTTCGAAAATCGATCCAGATGTCAAAAAGCCCCAGACCTGCCACTACGACGGGCAGAAACTGGATGATCCCAATGAGGGCATAACCCAAAACGCGCAACCCAACCGGGACATTCCTCTTCTTGAAGAAGAAGGAGACGATTGCCAGTCCCTGGAGAAGGTAGATCGCCACCAGAAGGATCACCGCATTGATACCGACGGTTACGAGCAGCGAGACCTTTGTCATGATGAGAAAGCCGCCGAGAATGCCGCCCCAGATGAACCTGTCAGGACAGACCCAGCTTGAAAACTCGGGCCGCATCTTGACCCGGCCTTGTCCGGAGTCGATCCGGGCCGTGAGCCGCGTGAAGAGGGAGACGTTGACGATCCCCTCCAGCCAGATCGTCAGGATGATCAAGGCTGGGAAGACCCGCAGAACCAGTGCCACAAATCTCTCAGACCCTTCCCAGGTGGGCTGCCCCCCGGTCTCTTCAACAGGATAGAGCTGTCTCAGTGTCTCTCCTGTTTCGCGGATTTCCCCTCTTATCCAGTCCATGGTGTCCAGCGAAGTTGTCAGCCGGAAAAGGACCAGCAGTAGAGCCATACCGCCGACCACTGCAAGAGAGGTGTACAGGATTCCACGGTCCCAGGTGAGACCCCTCTTCACGAGAAAATAGTGGAGGAGGATTCCCAGGAGGCCGAACTCGGTGAAAAAGATCACCCCCACCAGCGGTGTCAAAAGGCCCGATAGGGCCAGACTTCCGATCAGAACCGCCAGCCCCCCTCCCTTCAGTCCCCAGAGGTGGCACAGAACCATCACAGGCAGAGGAGTGAGAATGCTGACGCCCATTCCCAGAAGGGGCACCCGGAGCGATATCAGGAAGATCAGAACAGATGCCGCCGTACCGAGCAGAAGATGGAGAAGGAAGCGTCTGTTTTCCATTTCCATCACCCCGTGCAGTAGGCTGGATTACCGGGCTACGGTGGTGAAGGGAAGAATAGCGATGTTTCTCGCCCTCTTGATAGCCGTGGTGATTTCCCGCTGATGACGAGCACAGTTTCCTGAGATTCGTCTCGGAACTATCTTCCCCCGTTCAGTAATGAAGTATCGGAGGATCTTGGGGTTCTTGTAATCGATGACGAGACTCTTGTCCGCGCAAAAACGACAGATTTTCCTCCTCCGAAAGATCCTTCTGCGATATCGGTCTCTGCTGGGTGCTGCCATCTGCTCCTCCTGTAGCTACGAGAGGCCCGGGGTTCAGGGCCTCTGGTCGTTCAAAGGGCATACCTTCTCGGCTATGATCTCCAATCTCTCTCTCTTCTGCCCTTCCATTGTCTTCCAAGTCCGAGTTTGGATTCTCCCTTCCACAAGAACACGGCAACCTTCGGAAAGAGGAATCTTTCCGCTTTTCGAGAGGCGGCCGAGAGCGACCACTTCCACCGTTTGGAGTCTCCGAGTCTCCCCTCCCCCTTGTTCGGATTCGAAGCGGAGAGCAAACCTGGTGACCTGAACGCCGCTTGGTGTATAGCGGGTGTCAGGGCCCTTTGCCAAATCACCTATGAGGATCACCTTGTTATAGAAGGTCAAGAACCGGTTTCCTCCCCGGTTGTCCTGTCGGGCTCATCTTTCCCTGACGCGCTCCCGGGTTCAGCCGTATCAGCAGTTTCGGGTTGCGGGCTTTCCGGCCGGGGTTCACCCTCCTGGCTGCTCTGCTGCGCCTCGATTTCAGGCTCAGCCCGTTCTTCAGGGGTTTTTTCTTCTTCTGGAGGGGCTTCCTGAGCCTTGTCCTTCTTCTCGTCGAGCCTCACCGTCTGGTACTTCAGGACCGCATCCATAAGGCGGAGGTTCCTCTCGAGCTCGGTCAGCACCTGAGGAGTACCCGTGAAGTGGAGGAGCACGAAAAAACCCCTCGACATCTTCTTGATCTCGTAGGCGAGTTTCTTCTTTCCCCACTCTTCGATCTTCAGCACCTCTCCCCGGAGACCCTGGATGATGTTCCTGGCCTTTTCGATGACCCCTTTTGTGTCCTCTTCACTGAGATCTGGGTTGATGATAAAGATGGTTTCGTACTTCCGCATCAGAAGACCTCCTCTCGGATCACAGTCCTAAAACTCTGTTTAGAACAAGGAGAACGGGTGGGAACTCGACTAGGATTTCGCCTCGGACCGGATTTTCCCGGCGATATGGCCTCTGGACACCTTGACTCGTACTTTCTCTGCAATCTCCAGGGTGAGGGTGGAGTCTGTCAGCCCGGTAATACGGCCATGGAGTCCCCCCTGGGTCATCACCATATCTCCCTTCTTCAAGCTGGCCAGGAGGGCCTTCTGCTCGTCTGCCCTCTTCTTTTGAGGTCTGAACAGGAGAAAATAGAAAATCAGAAACAGGGGGACGATCATGAACAGGATACTCATACCGCCTCCCTGAGCGCCTTGTCCACCTTGGGGCGCCATCGCGTAGACCGTTTCGATCAAAAAGATCACCTCCTCTTCTTTTTCTGCCAATGGCTAATGAAAACCAATCTTATCACAAATTTCTGCCTTTGGCCAGTCCTGGTAGGCGCGTTACTGCGGCTTGAGGAATCCTTACCTTCCAGGACGGCGCCGGGGAAGCGGCCCGGTATGCCCGGAACTGGGAATCCGGCTTCGTCCCTTTTGTGGAGCCCGGAGAAGGAATCGGGGGCCTCGACCCCCCCTCCCCCTGCTAAGGGGCCGGACTCTCCTGGTTCCACCCTCTGGTGGTCTCCGTGACAAACCGCTCCAGGTCCTGATTCAGGATGGCCTCCCTAATCTGCCCCATCAGTTCGGTATAGTAGAAGAGGTTGTGAATCGTATTCAGCCTGTATGAGAGGATCTCTCTCGCCACAAAAAGATGGCGGAGGTATGCCCGGGAGTAATTCCTGCAGGTATAGCACCGGCAGTCCTCGTCCGGAGGGCGGGGATCCCGGGCATACCTGGCGTTCTTGATGGGGATCGGTCCGAGCCTGCTGAAGAGCAGGCCGTTCCGTGCGTTCCTGGTGGGCAGGACGCAGTCGAACATGTCCACTCCCATCTGGACGGCCTTCAGAATGTCCGCGGGGGTTCCGACCCCCATGAGATACCGGGGTTTTTCCTCAGGGAGTCTCGTAGCAGTATGCCCGACGATCCGGAACATGGTCTCCTTGTCTTCTCCCACACTGAGCCCGCCGATGGCGTAGCCGTCGAAGTCGAGTGCAACCAGGTCAGCGGCACTCCGCTCCCTCAGATCGGGATACATACCCCCCTGGACGATGGCGAAAAGGGCCTGCCCGGGTGCAGTACCGGCCTCTCTGCACTCTCTCGCCCAATGGGACGTCAGTTCGAGGGATCCGAGGGTCTCCTCCCAGGTGGAGGGATAGGGGGTACACTCGTCGAGGCACATCATAATGTCGGAGCCGAGGGACCTCTGGATCTCAATCACGTCACTGGGGGACAGGAAGTGTCTCGAACCGTCGATATGGGACTGGAAGGTGACACCCTCCTGCCGGACGCTGACAAGCTGTCCGAGACTGAATATCTGGTATCCGCCGCTGTCGGTCAGTATGGGGCGGCTCCACTGCATGAAGCGGTGGAGCCCTCCGAGTTGCCTGATCGTCTGGTGGCCGGGTCTGAGATAGAGATGGTAGGCGTTGCCGAGTATGATCTCGGCCCCGAGATCGACGAGATCTTCGGGTGTAAGGGACTTGACAGTTGCCTGGGTCCCCACGGGCATGAAGACGGGAGTATGGACATCCCCGTGAGGTGTGGAGATCAATCCGGCCCGAGCTTCTGTGGTTCTATCTCTGGCACAGAGTGTGAATTTCAAGGCTCTCCCTTTTTGCCGTACGGGTGGCGAGACCAGGGTATGGAATCCTCTTTCCGGTAGATTGGCAGTTTCAAATGCCGGGGCCATGGGTTTCAAAACCTCAAAGACCCCCGATTCATGTGGCCGGTCGCCATCACACGATCATCATGGCGTCTCCGTAACTGTAGAACCGATACCCCCGGCTGATGGCTTCCCTGTAAGCCTTGAATACCAGGTCCCTGGTGGCGAAGGCAGAGACAAGCATGATCAAGGTCGATCCAGGGAGATGAAAATTCGTCAGCAGGACATCGACGACCCGGAAACGGAAGGGCGGATAGATGAAAAGATCCGTCTTTCCATGACCCGACCGTACACGGCCCCGGGTGTCGACCGACGATTCGATAGCCCTGGTGGTGCTGGTACCCACGGCGACGACCCTCCCCCCCTCGGCTTTCACCCGGTTTATGGCCTCCGCCGTCTCCGGGGGGATATGGAAGGTCTCTTCGTGCATCCGGTGTTCCTCGATCCTGGGGGTTCGCACGGGCCGAAAGGTCCCGATGCCGATGTGAAGGGTCAGGGAAAGGATGGAAACCCCCAGCCTCTCTATCTCAGATACCAGAGAGGGTGTGAAATGGAGGCCGGCAGTGGGTGCGGCGATGGCTCCCTCTTGTTCGGCAAAAATGGTCTGGTACCGCTCCCTGTCCTCCTCGGAGTCCGGTTCTCCGCTTCTCTTGATGTAGGGAGGGAGAGGCACGTGTCCGGTCGCCTCGAGGGTCTCCGAGAAGTCTCCTCTGGAACGCAACCTCACGGTCCAGACACCACCACCTGAGGCCAGAACCTCGCCCGTAAGACCCGGGTGGAAGCGTATGACCGTTCCCCGAGGGCTTTTCTTGGAGCTTCTTACCAGGCACTCCCAGACCTCTTCCTTGGAGGAGACGGCTTTGATCCGTTTGGTGAGGAGAACCTCCGCCTTTCCTCCGGTCTCTTTCTCCCCTGACAGCCTGGCTTTGATCACCTTGGTGTTGTTGACGAGAATCAGATCGCCGGGGAGGAGATTCTCCACGATTTGATAGAAGAGGCTGTGTTTGATCCGGCCGCTCCGTCGATCCAGAATCATGAGCCGCGATTGGTCTCTCTGCTCAGAGGGATGCTGGGCAATCAGTCGGCGCGGAAGGTCGTAGTGAAAATCACGTAGATCCACAGGACTCGGTCTTCTTCCTGTCCAGCCGGAGACCCGCCGGTCGCGCCCTCCAAGCCACCCGGTATCATCTTGCGTGGAAGGTTCGGACACCTCGGGCCCGGGCCTGCGGCGGTTTCCGGCGATTCGAGGGATTTGAGACATAAAACTACCAGAGACACAAAAGATTCGCAAGCACAAGTGCCTGGAATTCTACATGAAGTCTTGCCGGCTGGGGAGTCGAACCCGGACCCTGTCAGGGCTGTCCGTGAAGCGCTCCGAATCTCGAGGTCTTCCGGCCCCCTCACCCCTGACGGGTATCCCACCGCTTCCGCAATGCCGCTCGGGAAAGATGGTGTTCCCTGCGAGTGGGCAGATCCCTAACACCGTTTTCACTTCCTGGGTTCAGTTCAAATTTCGTTTCAGGTGATGAGAAAGCACCGAAAGCCAAGGGTCAGGAAGCGCGGGCTTTGACGGCCTTGAATAATCCATACCTTTCGGTTAGATTTGGGGACGTTCTCGAAGGCCTTGCTGCTATGGGAAAGACGATCAGCTACAGGGAAGCGGGAGTCGACATCGAGGCCGGGGATGCCTTCGTGCGCCGGATAAAGGGCCTGGTGGAATCGACCTTTCGCAGGGATGTCCGCGGGGAATTCGGCGGCTTTTCTGGAGCCGTCTCGATCCCTTTCGGAGGAGAGAGACGGGGTCTGCTCGTCGCCTCGACCGACGGTGTTGGCACGAAGCTGAAGCTTGCCTTCAAGATGGATCGCCATGATACGGTCGGTATCGATTTGGTGGCCATGTGTGTCAATGACATTGTGGTGACCGGAGCAAGGCCTCTCTTCTTTCTCGATTACCTCGCCATGGGCAGACTCGATTCCGACACGGCTTTTGAGATCGTCCAGGGAGTGGCCAAGGGCTGCCTGCAGGCCGAATGTTCCCTGATTGGAGGCGAGACTGCCGAGATGCCCGGTTTCTACAAGACTGGAGAGTACGACCTGGCAGGATTTGCCGTCGGGCTGGTCGAAGAGGAGAAGGCCGTGGACCCCAGCGAAGTGAGGCCCGGGGATCGCATAGTCGGCGTGGCTTCCGACGGCCTCCACAGCAACGGCTTCTCCCTGGTAAGGCGGGTTGTCTTCGACGTTCTCAAACTAGGTCTCGACGAGTGGATAGAGGAGTTGAGTTCCCCCCTGGGTGAAGAGCTCCTGAAACCCACGCGGATCTATGTGAGGCCGGTCCTGAGTTGCATAGAGGAGTTTTCCATTTCGGCAGTGGCCCATGTCACCGGCGGTGGAATACCGGGGAATCTCTCGAGGGTTCTCCCCGGCGGTTGCCGGGCCGTTATCGAAAAAGGGAGTTGGGAGATCCCTGCGATTTTCCGTTTCCTGGAACAAGAGGGCGGCATCCCTGAAGAAGAGATGTGGAGGACCTTCAACAACGGTGTGGGGATGGTCCTTGTGGTCAGGCCCGGCGAGGCGGATGACCTCCTGGCAAAGGGACATGAGATGGGTGAGAGGTTCTTCCCCATAGGAGAGGTTGTCCGGGGTGAAGGGCCCAAGGTGGAGATACTCTAAATCCAGGCTTGGATGTGTCTTGGCCGAGAGAAGCTTTCGCTTGGAGCTTTCTCACCTCGACAGGAGACCCCTGTCTTCTCGTTCCCGAGGTCACGCGGTGACCCTTATAGGATGGGGTTGGCGGGGGGAGAATCCCTGCCCGGCCCGAGGGACGGGACTCTCCCGTCCCCTTGTGCTCGGCTCAGGGCGGTGCCTACTCACCCGCATCGGTCCCCCTCCTGCTTCCGCTATGTCGTCCGGGGATAAGGGTCTTCTCCGGAAGTCAGGAAAAATCCGGACCACCGGGAGTTGAAAGAGGTATCGATTTTTGATATTCTATGGTTCCAAGTCGGTCCCTTTTTCGGGCCGGCGGGTTACGGCCGTTGAACCAGGAGAAAAGGGATCTGCAATGTCGAGAGTGTGCGAAATCTGCAAGAAAGGCCCGGCCAGGGGAAACAACGTCAGCCACGCCAACAATAGAACCAAGAGGATCTGGTATCCGAATCTCCAGAAGGTGAGGACCCTGAAGGACGGAAGAGTCGTCAGGATGCGGGTCTGCACCCGGTGTATCCGGTCCGGTCTTGTGACAAAGGCTCCGTGAGCTACCCTCGCCTCAGACCTTCAACCTCTTTACCTGTAATACACCCTTTATTTTTTCGAGAGACCTGGTCACCCGCTGGAGGTGCCTGAGATCCCGGATTTCGATCTGGAAGGTGCTGACCGCGCGGTCCTGCTCCGTGGTGGTGACGTGGGCATTGACGATGTTTACCTGATTGGAGGAGAGGGACCCGCTGATGTCGGCCAAAAGCCCCTTCCTATTCGACGAGAGTATGCGAATTCTCACGGGATGGGTGTAATCCTTGTCGAGGTCCCATTCTACCTCGATCCTCCTCTCCGCATCGAGATTGAGAACGTTGCCGCAGTCCGCGGTGTGAATAGTTACACCCCGGCCGCGGGTTATGTAGCCGACCACCCTGTCACCTGGCACCGGGTTGCAGCATCCCGCGAATCTGACCATCACCCCTTCGATCCCCTTCACGACGATGGCGTCGTGGGGTTTCTTTGTGATCCGTTTGAGGAGACGGGCCAGGCGGGTTTCCTCCCTGATTTTTTCCTTTTCTAGGTTCTTGGAGGGAACCAGGCGCCCGATGATCTGGTTGGGAGAGATCTTGCCGTAGCCTACCGCTGCCATGAGATCTTCGGCTTCATGGAAGCTGAACTCATTGGCCACTCTGGTCATTTCCCCGGATTTGAGGAGTTTGCCGAGATTGAGATCGTGCCTCCTGAAGTCCTTTTCACAGAGAGCCTTACCCAGAGCGACACTCCGTTCCCTTTCCTCTGCCATGATCCACTGCCGGATCTTGGCCTTGGCCCGCGAGGTCTTGACGAATTTGAGCCAGTCCTTGCTGGGAAAATGTGTAGCAGAGGTGAGAATCTCCACCTTGTCACCGCTCTGGAGCTGATAGGTGAGGGGGACGATCCGGTTGTTGACCTTCGCCCCGATGCATTGGTGTCCCACGTCGGTGTGGATGCTGTATGCGAAGTCGACCGGCGTGGCGCCTCTTGGAAACTCCTTCACCTCGCCCTTTGGCGTGAACACATACACGTCGTTCGGGTAGAGGTCGACCTTGATGGTTTCCAGGAACTGCCTGCTGTCCTTGAGATCCTTCTGCCATTCGAGGAGCTGCCTGAGCCATCGGAACTGCTTCTCTTCTTCCTCCTGAACGACTCTGCCTTCTTTGTACTTCCAGTGGGCTGCGATTCCGTCCTCGGCAACCCGGTGCATATCGCGGGTCCGGATCTGGATCTCTATCCTCTCCCCGTAATGTCCGATGACCGTGGTATGGAGGGACTGGTACATGTTGACCTTGGGCAGGTTGATATAGTCCTTGAACTTGCCTGGGACCGGCGTCCACATGGAGTGGATAATCCCCAGGGCCTCGTAACACTGCTTGTAGGAATCCACGATGATCCTGAAACCTATGAGATCATAGACCTGTTCGAAGTCGAGATTCTGGGTCTGCATCTTCTTGTATATGCTGTAGATCCGCTTCGGCCTGCCGGTGACCTCGGCTCTGAGTCCGTACTCGTAGAGCTTCTTTGTGATGATCCTGACCACCTCTTCGACGTATCTCTGGCGCTCCCGGTCCTTCTTGGCGAGTCTCTTCTGGATGTCCCGGTAGATGTCTGGATGGAGGTACTGGAAAGCGAGATCCTCCAGCTCGGAGTTTATCGACTCTATTCCCAGGCGATGGGCCATGGGGGCGTAAATATCGAGAGTCTCCTCTGCGATCTGCCTCTGTTTCTCCGGAGAATGGAAATTGAGGGTCCTCATATTGTGAAGCCGGTCAGCGAGCTTTATCAGGATAACCCGGATATCCTTCACCATGGCCAGGATCATCTTGCGGAAATTCTCGGCCTGGTCTTCTTCCGAGGAGGCCATGGTGATGCGGCTAATCTTGGTTACCCCGTCGACCAGGAATGCGATCTCCTGGCCGAAGTTTTTTTCGATCTCCTCGAGGGTCGTGTAGGTGTCCTCCACCGTGTCATGGAGGAGACCCGTGATCACCGTGGGTGTGTCGAGTTTGAGTTGTGCGAGGATGGCGGCCACTTCCAGGGGATGGACGAGGTAGGGCTCGCCTGAAAGGCGGATCTGCCCCATGTGGACTTTGGCCGAAAAGACGTAGGCCTTTTTGATCAGGTCCAGATCCGCCTGGGGGTTGTACTTGAACACGAGATCCAGGACATCGTCGATCCGGATCACTGTTCTTGTGCGTAAGTTGCCGTAAGCTAAGGAAATTTTAGGTCTCACCACCTTTAATATATATGGGAATCCTGGGAAAAGCAAGTAGTCCCAAGGGCGGGCCGCACACGGCCCCTCCATAGGATCAAGGGGTTGATTTTTTCCCTTGGGAATGCTAAAGGAAGGTCTGTCTCTCGTTGTTTCTGCCTCTGCGGCATTCTGAGCTTCTCCCGGACTGGACCGTTCTCCTGGCCGGGGTCGGCCAAGAAACTGTGGTTTCCTGGAATGGACCTTCAAGGAGGTCCAGACCATGAGGATGGATCCGAGATGGGAACGGGGCTAGACAAGAGCCTGCCGTTGATCATGCCGTCACTGAGGCGGTCCGTTGGAAAGGCGATCCACCAGTATCACATGATCGAGAGCGGGGATCGCATTGCCGTCGGCGTTTCCGGCGGAAAGGACAGTCTCTTCCTCTTGAGGCTGCTTTCCCTGCGGCGGCGGTGGGTCCCTATCGACTATGAGGTGGTGGCCATACACATCGATCTGGGGTTCGACAGCACGGGAGAGAGGCTCGAGCCCTACCTTCGCCTGCAAGGGATACCCTACCACATCGAGAAGACCGAGATCGGGCTTGTCGCTCACAGCGAGGCCAACCGGGAGAACCCCTGTTTTCTCTGTGCGAGGCTGAGGCGGAAGCGGCTCTTCGAACTCGCCGACGCCATGGGATGTGCAAAGATCGCTCTTGCTCATCACAGAGACGATATTGTCGAAACCCTTCTCATCAACATGTTCTACGGCGGGGAGATCGGGACCATGGTTCCCCACCAGCGGTTGTTTCAAGGACGACTTTCCATCATCCGTCCTCTGGCTCTGACCGAGGAGGACGCTATACGGAGATACACCGAGGCCCACGGGTTCCCGGTGATCGGCAGTGGTTGTCCTACAGCCGGGAACTCGAGACGGAGCCGTGTCAAGAGTCTCCTGGCCGAGCTTGCCCGCAAGGACAAGAGGATCAAGGGAAATATCTTCCGGTCCATGGGTAATATCCGGAAAGAATATCTTCCCTGAAGGAGATGGCCGAGAGAACCGGGAAGATCCAACGGGTGGTTTCTTTTTTTCACCCTAGAGTTGAAACGTTCTGTTTTGTTCTGACGGAGGAAGGCGATGGCTGAAATCTCTGAGAAACTGAGGGCCCTCCGGAAATCGAGGAAGATGACCCTCAAAGAGGTGGCCGACGGGGCGGGTTGCACCAGTGCTTATATTTCTCAGCTCGAGAAGGGTCGTGCCAATCCCTCCATTGCCACTCTCAAGAGGATCGCCTCGGTTTTCGACGTCAGAATCGTAGACCTCTTCCTGGAAGACGACGGGGAAGACGAGGTGTTGCTCAGGAAGGACAGTCGGATGGCCATGGGATTCGATACCGGTTGTGCGGTTATCGAATCACTTGTGAAGACCCCGGAAAACAAGCGGATGCAGGCTTTCTACAATCGGATAAGGCCCGGTGGAGGATCCCGCGGGGAATATACGCACGAGGGAGAGGAGTTTGGCATAGTCCTTGCTGGAGAGCTCGAGCTCACGGTAGGCGACAGGGTCTACCACGTCAAAGAAGGTGACAGCTTCTATTTCCCGTCGACCAAGTCTCACGGCTTTCACAACAGGGGCGAGGCCGATACGATCGTTATCTGGGTCACCAGTCCGCCCTGTTTCTGAAGGAAACCTGGGCCTTGCCCGGTATCCCTTCCCCTCGACAGTGCTGCTTTGAAGCAAAGGGTTTCCTCACGGCTTGTCTCCTCTGTCGTCCCTCGTAATGACGGCCTCTACGATGACCTGATCAGAAGGCCTCGCCCCCTCCGTAGCCTTGGCGTAAGTCGATTCGAGCTGCTTGATATAGGACTGGAGTTCTGGTTTCTTGTCCACGGCTCGCTGGATCTGCTGTTCCGCGAGGAGGGCATCTTCTCTCAGCATATCGAGATCGATTTCAAAGGGGACAAGACAGGATAGGAGCTCGAGGATGCGGAGGCTGTCCGTGGGAGACCTCATCTGGAGGTAGTGGGGGACGCGGCCCCAGAGCATGAAAGAATCGATACCCTTGACCTCTGCTGACCTGTGGAGGACCGACACGTGACCACCGGGACCCGCGTAGTCTATAAGATCGACGCCGTGCCGGATGAGTTCTTCGAGGAGGCGGGTGTTGCTTGCAACGACTGAAACCTTCCTGGCGACCGTATGGGGGACCTGGTCGTAGAGGCCGCCGATTGTGACGAGCCTCTCCACCCTGAACTGACCTGCCAGCCTGAGGACGAGGTTGGTGAAAGCCTTCCATCGGAGATGGGGTTCGTGGCCGAGAAAGAGAATGATATCCGAAAAAGGGGGAGTGTTTTTCCAATAGAAAAACTCGTTTTTCGGGAAATCGATCCGGCGAATGATCCCGCTTTCGACGACCACCGTGGGCCTGGAATCGCCGAACTGATAGAATCCGTCAGAGCGGATCTCGGCGAACCTCCGGGCTCTGAGATTCTCCCTGAGAAACGTGACCGAACCCGAGGAGACCTCCCCGGCATCGATCCAACCCTTGTAACCCCCTATCAACCAGGGACGGAACAGGTTCGGTCTTTCGTACACCACGAGCTCGCCTGATGTCATCTCCTGTCTCTTCCTTTCCTCTCTCTATGACTCTATAAGGCTTTCCACAACCTAGCAGGCTGGTCCTGGTCTGTCAAGGGGAGGAATCTGTGGAGTTTCCTGACTTTTGGAGAACGCCCTTGCCTCCGAGCGACATTGCGGAAACGGTGGGGTACCCATCAAGGGTGAGCGGGAAGGGGAAAGCCCCGCCTTTAGAGCGGGGAAGGGGCAGGAATTCCCCACCCGCGAACCTTGATAGGGTCACCGCGTGAGCTCAGG
>JAFDHF010000015.1 GCA_019308905.1 Deltaproteobacteria bacterium | reverse complement strand
CCGCGTGAGCTCAGGAGCGAGGGGACAAGGGTGTTCTCCTGCCAAGACAGAAAAAGATCGTGAAGTCATATACTTGCAAGAATCCTGGGCCGAAAACTCAGGAAACTCCACAAAATTTTCTCCGGCCTTCGTTGGTTCCTTCGGTTCCCGCTTGCGACGGGTTGAGCAAGGGCCTTCCAAAACGGGGCCTTTTGTGGCACATTGTTCTCATCAGGCATTGCATATCTGTGCAATGAATTTCAAGATCGGTAACCTGCTGTGACGAGACAACTCGACCATACGAGCCTTATACCCCTCTACTACCAGCTCAAAGAGTTTATTCTCGAAAAAATCGAGAGCGATGAATGGCACGAGGGCCACTTGATTCCTTCTGAAGAAGATTTCCAGAGGATGTTCAGCATTAGCAGGATTACCGTCAGACGGGCGATAGAGCTCCTTGCCAACGAGGGCTTCCTGGAGAAACAGAAGGGTAAGGGGACCTTTGTCAGGAAACGCAAGATCGAGGAACAACTCCCTCGCCTGACAAGCTTTACGGAAGAGATGAGGGGGAGGGAAGCGAAAAAAGAGGTCATTTTCGTAGGATACACCAAACCCACTCCTGGAATCGCTAAGATTCTGGGCCTATCTCCGGATGAGGAGGCTTTCCATCTGAAGAGATTGATGGTCGTGGAGGGAAGCCCTCTAGGCGTTCTCTATTCCTATATCCCGGGCCGCTATGGACTGAGCCTTGAAGAGGATTATTCCAGGTCTCTTTACGACATCCTGGAAACCAACGGCATTCGGCTTTCGGAAGCGGACCAGATTATCGAGGCTTCCATGTCAACGAGAGAAGAGATCCTCTTGCTGGGATCAAAGGCCCCGTTTCCAACACTCGTCATCAACCGGACCGCATACTCCGTGCAAGGCGTACCCGTTGAATTCACCAAGGGTGTCTATCATGCAGCCCGATATCGATACAGTGTGAAACTGACGAGATACTGAATCCTCGATGAGAGCGTATCGGAGGCTCTTTGTCGGATCAAGAATACTCTGCGTCCTGGTGGCCGGCGTGGGTCTTAGGGGCCGGCCCTCCCAAGCGGAACGGTTTCCTGAGTGGAGGATGAGACTCGGCAAACCCTTGCGGGGGGAAGACAAGGTCTCTTCCGAAAGATGATGTCACTCCCGCGGAGGCGGGAGTCGGAACACACTATGAAGAAACCAGTGATTCTATTTTCTCCTTGATCTCTCTCAGCTCTGAGCCGGACTCGAGCACGCCGAGTTCCAAATAGAAATTTCTCTTTTCGCCGGGCTGAAGGAACTCCAGAGTCCCTTTTTCCCGTTCCCGGGCGCGCCCTTCCACATGGCAGTTGGCCGGTTCAATGCCCAGCACGTGGATTCGTATTGAATGTAGATTCCCATGGAGAGTTTCTCATTGATGAGTGCCACCAGAACCCTTCCCTCGGGATCAGAAGCCACCTTGTGGTAGAAGACCTGGCTTGGTGCCCCAGGTGTCGGGGGATGAAAGCGGTTGAAATCATCTGGGTCCGCAGAGTTCTCCATGGGTTCCACCTTCTCGGTGGGAATCAAAAGGGTGCTTTCCTCGCTGAGCAGGGGAAACCCGAGGTTGACGTGATAAAGCAACATCAAGGGAGTTGGACTGAAGTCGTGGTTCTCCACTTCGTCCTCGATCCGGAACATGGAGGCCCCCAGCCGGCTATGGATCTTTCTGGTGAGTGAGAGGTTTTCTCCCCAAAATGCGGCCTGTCTCATCCTTCCCCGAATAACGAGTTCGTACTCCTCCCCCTCCCACCGGCCTTCTGCATAGACGGATTCGGCCGGAGTGGCGGAGATCCTTCCATGACGCCCGAGCCTTTCACCCTGGTCGTCGCAGGGCACGCCCACGTTGGTCAGGCCGCAGGTTATGACCATCCCGCCGTAGAAGATGCGATGCCAGCCTTCTCCTTCAGGCTCATAGAAGGCAGGAGAGACATCGCCGGTGCAGGATCGCCATGAGAGAGGAATACCCTTGTACTCGGCAAAGGAGACGTCCATCCCCCGGGACGGCAGGACGTTGAAGCGGAAGCCCGTTCCGGTGCGGGCTTCGATCACCCGAACCCCTTCTTCCCTGCCATCTTCAAGCCTCATGAGTCTGACCCCGGCAACCTGAGAAATATCTCCCACCCTTTGAAGCAGATCCGAGCGGCTGTATTCTTTGCCAAATAGTCGTGCCATGACCCTGTTCCTTTCAAGGCCTACCAGGCGGTCATGCCTCCGTCTATGATCAGGCTGGACCCCGTGGCATATCCCGGTTCGTCGGAGGCGATGAATAGAATAGCTGAGGCAATCTCCTCAGGACGTCCGAGCCTGTTGGCGGGGCGGCAGCTCTCC
The DNA here is from genome assembly GCA_019308905.1 of Deltaproteobacteria bacterium. Lineage (NCBI taxonomy): Bacteria > Pseudomonadati > Myxococcota > Myxococcia > Deltaproteobacteria bacterium. The sequence continues at coordinate 66,724 of JAFDHF010000015.1, read as the reverse complement.
AAGGCCTTCCGCGCTTCGGCAGGATCGGGACTCCGCTCGATGGCGGCCTTCACCAGAGGGGTCTCGGTTGTCCCGGGACAGACTGCATTGACCCGAATATTGTGGGGAGCGAGATCGATGGCCATGCTCTTGGCCATCATGATGACAGCGGCCTTGGAGACGTTGTAGGCCACCTGGTTCCTGATCCCGACGATCCCGGCCTCAGAGGCCACGTGGACGATGCTTCCCCCTCCGGCTTTGATCATGTAAGGCACGGCATGGCGCGAACAGTAGAATACACCATCCAGGTTGACCGAAAGAATGCGCTTCCAGTCCTCCTGGGTTGTAGAGGTAACATCTCCTTGGGTATAGATCCCTGCATTGTTGACCAGGATGTCGATCCGTCCGAAGGTCTGATGGGTACTTTCCATGAGGCGCCGGCAATCTTCGAATGACGAAACATCGGTATGGACAAAAGCCGCCTCTTTTCCCGCCTCTTTTATTTCGCGGACAAGATCCTCTCCCGCCGAGTCATCCAAATCGGCCACGACGACCTTGGCTCCTTCCCTGGCGAATCGCAGCGCTGTCGCCCTGCCGATTCCGGCACCCGCACCGGTAATAATAGAGACTTTATCCCTTAACCTCATGAGCTCTTCCTCCCTCGATTCTCTCAGGGTGTATCGAATTTCTCCCCCTAACACATGACGACCGTGTTCTGAAAAACATCCCTGGATCGCTTTTCAGGAGAACACCCTGGCCTCCAGATCCAACATGTCGCAGACTTTCTTCAATTCGTCCACGTGGTTCCCGTACACGGCGTGAAGATGATTCCCACCAAGTCCCCTGATCAAGTCGTCAGCGGCAACAGCCAGTCTCGTGAAACCCTGCGGCCATTCTGGAGATGTCTCTTGCAGCTTCTCCTCTGGGTACGACACAAACTCTCCGTGAATGATGGCCATCCAGTATTTGCCGTCCCTTCTCGCCAATCTGGCCATCGTGATTTCGCCCGGCGCACACATGTATTGGACCGTAGCGCCACCACCGCGGTAGAAAAAGGGGGTCTGGGGGTAGAAGGTCACGTTCTTGAGATTTTCTTCCGGGCTGTCGGATTTTCCCGCAAAATAGGTTGTTTGAGCACCGCAGTTGCTGAACACAAAGACGTCGTCTTGGGGATCGTAGTGACGCAGATCGAAGAAGAGAACCGGTGAATCGGTCAGAAGCTTCAAGATCTGCATGGTTAAGGCTCCATCCAGATCAGCCTCGCAACCCGTTGCAACGGGTTCCTTTTCACCGTCCATGTCATACGGATCATTGAGAAAGGCCTGGCTCAGGCACTGGGTGACGTAGTGTTCGCTCAGTTCCGGTTGGCATTTGATAGCCAGGAAGTCAAACCCCATTTCGTCAATGATCTCCTTGGTGGCATAGTAGGAACGGATCTGCTGTTTCAGCTTCTCAGGGGACAGTCCTTTTCCGTCGTACTCGATCTTTCCCACTCGGCTGGACAGCCACTCAAAGGCCTTCTCCACGGTGGTTTCCGGGATTTTCTCTGCTCTTATGAGGATCTCCAATTGATCCACGTGCTCGAGGTCCACCCCGAACTGAGTCTGCCATTGTCTCGTATCAACGGCCCCGATGTACATGCCCATGCTTCTGCCCCCGATCAGGCCGCAGGTCTGCCCCTTCAATCGATTGACCACCGAAGCCGCCCGGGAGAAACTCAATATTTTCCTGAGTACCTCTTCATCCTCCACATCGCCCCAGAGACGATCGTGGCGGATACCGACCTGATCGAGGCAGCCGCCGGCTGCCAGCATGGCGATCAGCCCCGGAGATTGAGGGTTCAAGTTGGACAGGAGCAGATAGGGCCCCCTGCCGTTTTCGGCGGCAATGACCGGGAGATTAGGAAAAGACCATATGGAGAAGTTCAAGATGGTCCCATCTACTCCCGCACATCTCAAAGCTTCGGCCTGGGCTTTGGCCTGGGTCGGGGTGTGAATGATCTCGCTCCCCACGACCAGGTCGAGCTCGCCCGTTCCTTCCAAGGTCTTGACGAGCCGGTCGAGGAATCCCTGATTGGTCTGGAGAAGTTCATCATGGACGCGCTTGCGTCCATCTGAAAAGGTCAGGATACCGAGTTTTCTCCTTTTCATGGAAAAGCCTCCTGTTTGAGAAAATATGCTTTTGGATCCAAGTCCCCGGATGATTTTCGAAGTGGTCTTTTGGAGATTCTGAGTTCAGGGCTAATCTATTACTTGACAAAGTGGATTTTCTTGTACTAACATTAGGATGTCCTGATCAATATCATAGGAATCGTATTCTGTCAACATTTTTTTTGGTTGCTTCCGCAACTTCGTTACAACTCGCGGTTTCGTGTGATGTCGCAGACTCGTTCTGGGAGTGGACGCCATCTCCGTAGAACAGTCCGGTGCGGAAGGTGGAACAAGGGAGACAAGGATTTCGTGTATAATTGTGTTGGTCCAGAATCTACGCGTTTGCGTACAGGACTGGTACGATCTTTTCACGATCAGCTTGCAGGTATGACCCATGAACCAAGACCCTGGTAGACTCGATCACAGGAGCGTCATCCCTCTCTATTACCAGCTCAAAGAGATACTCCTGGAAAAGATCGAGAATGGAGAATGGGCGGAGGGAGAGCCCGTTGCCTCTGAGAGTGACCTTCAGAGAATGTACGGTGTCAGCAGGGCCACGGTCAGGCGGACGATGGAACTCCTGGTCAACGAAGGATTCTTGGAAAAGAAGAGAGGAAAAGGCACCTTCGTGAAGAAGCCGGCCATCGAGGAGAATCTCCCGGTGCTCAAGAGCTTCACCGAAGAGATGATGGGGAGGGATGCCAGGAAGCGGGTTATCACTGCGGAGTATATGAAACCTTCTCCCAAGATCAAGGAGATCCTCGGCCTTTTCCCTGACGAACAGGTTTTCTATTTGAAGAGATTGATGATCGTGGACGGAAGCCCTCTGGGTATTCTCTATTCCTATTTGCCCGGGCGGTATGAACTCAGCCTCGAGGAAGATTACTCCAAGTCCCTCTACCAGATCCTCGAAAAAAACGGCATTCGCCTTTCAGAGGCCGATCAGATCATTGAGGCTGCCATGTCGACGAAGGAGGAGATCAACCTGCTCGGGCTGAACGCGTCCTTTCCGACCCTTGTAATCAGGCGGATTGCTTATTCGGTCGGGGGGGACCCGGTAGAATATGTCAGGGGGGTCTATCACGCGGCCCGCTACCGCTATCATCTCAAGCTGACTCGGCACCAACATATCTAACGAAAGGACGATGGTTATGTTTAGAGGAGGTTACGCTGGCAAGATCTTGAGGATTGATCTGGATCGTGCTCGGGTGAGTGAGGTCGACTATCCGGAGGATATCAAGGAACAGTACCTTGGGGGAAGAGGGTTGGCAGCCTATTTCTACCATCAAGAGATGCCTTCAAGGGTGGATCCTTTGAGCGGGGAGAACAAGATCTTCTTGATGACGGGTCCGCTCACAGGAACGCCGGTGCTGGCAAGCACAAAGATGCAGTTGGCGACACGATCCCCTGATACCGGGCACTACCTCTGTACCAATTCCGGTGGGAATTTCGGCCCTTACCTGAAATTCGCCGGGTACGATGGGCTGATCCTGGAAGGGAAGGCTTCCTCCCCGGTCTCCATCCTTATCGGGAATACGGGACTCGAGTTCCAGGGTGCCTCCCATCTGTGGGGTAGAAAAACAACCGAGGTTGATGAGTACTTCAAGAAGGTCATGCCAGGCAGGAAGATCGGTGTGGTCTCGGTCGGTCCTGCGGCAGAACGAGGCGTCCGGGTCGCCTGTATTCAGGTCGATGGGAGGAGTTTTGGCCGTGGAGGCGCCGGTGCTGCCATGGCTGCAAAGAACGTCAAAGCCCTGGTGGCCTGTGGAACGGGAGGAGTCGATATTGCGAAACCGGAAGCCCTCAAAGATTACGTGTCCCAGGCGCGGGCAAACGTTCGACAATCCAAGCATACTCACACCACACACGGCACGGCTCAGTACACGGAGGTCATAAACGAGCTGGGGTGCTATCCCACGCGAAATTTTCAAACCGCTGTCTTTGAGGGGATAGAGACAATCAGCTCGGTCTACATGAAAGGGCACTATTTCGTGCGAAACAAGGCCTGCTATAGATGCCCTGTGGGTTGTGGAAAGGTCTGTATGGTTCAGGATGGGCCCTTCAAGGGAGCCCAAAGCGACCCTGAATACGAGACCATCGGAGCCTTCGGAGGCCAGTGCGGGGTGAGTGATTTCGGAGCCATCATTGCGGCCAATCAGATCTGTGACGAGGAAGGCATCGACACGATGACCACCGGGGTCCTCATCGCCTTTGCCATGGAGTGCTTTGAGCGGGGGCTGATCTCCAAGAAAGAGGTAGACGGTCTCGATCTTCGTTTCGGCAATGCCGAAGCCATGGTGGAGATGGTTCGTCGAATCGCCAGGCAAGAAGGGCTGGGCGCACTTTTGGCAGAGGGGTTTTCCGGAATAAGGAAGAAACGGCCCGAACTGGAATACTACATGATGCACGTGAAGGGGCTGGCCTTTGCCCATTACGAGCCGCGGGGTTTTCACGGAATCGGCCTCGGTTTCGGCACTTCGAGCCGCGGGGCCTGCCACAACGTTGGGGGATGGACGATCCGGGATGAGCTATTGACCAAAACCTATGACCGTTTTGCTACCAGGGGAAAGGGATATCTGGTAAAGAAGCTCCAGGACAATCGCGCCTATGTCGACTCCCTGGGCATCTGTACCGTCGTCAGGGGCGCTCTCGGGTTTACCGACGATCCCAGTGGAAAGGTACTGGAATACGTGACCGGTTACGATTTCAATCCCGAGTTGATGACCATCGGCAGCCGGATATATACCCTCGAGAGGTTGATCCTCAATCGGGAGGGGATCACGAGAGAGGATGACATGCTTCCCAGGCGGATCATGGAGGAGCCTCTGCCCGAAGGCATGGCAAAAGGGAAGGTCATTACTCCTGAAATGTACAACGAAATGCTCGACGAGTATTACCAGGTCAGGGGTTGGGACGAAAAGGGCATACCGAAGAAAGAAACACTCTCAGATCTCGGTATCGTATAGGGAACAGCGCTTCCGGTCCTCGTGCCGAAGTCGCCAGTGGGAGGGAGTCAGAGAGAGATGGACAGAGTGCGTTTCTGCCTGGTGGGAACAGGACGGGCTGGGATGGTCCACGGGATCAACATCACCCGTCGGATCAAGAATGCAGAGTTGGTGGCTCTGGTGGATTCAAACGAAAGGTCCCTGAAAGAGAGTGGTGAAGCCCTCGGTGTGACCGGCAGACATGCGGACTACAGGGAAGCGTTGAGCGGGAAAGACATTGATGCAGTCGTCGTGGTGACCCCAACATTTACCCATGCCGAGATTGCCTGTTATGCGGCCGAACAGGGCAAACATATCATGTTGGAGAAGCCCATGGCCATCACGGTGGACGAGTGCGCCGCCATAAACGCTGCGGTGAAAGACAACGGGGTCAAACTCCAATTGGGCTTCATGCGGCGGTTTGACCCGGCCTTTGTTAGGGCAAAGGAGATCATAGAGTCCGGTGAGTTGGGGCGGGTCATGATTATCAAGTCGACAGGGAGGGGACCCGGGCTTCCTCCCGCCTGGACCTATGATCTATCCCAAAGCAATGGGATGTTGGCCGAGGTCAACAGCCACGATTTCGATACGGTCAGGTGGCTGGTCGGAAGTGACTACGATCAGGTGTATGCCCTGGCCGAAAACTTCAAGTGTGATAGCCTGAGAAAGGATTACCCCGGTTTCTATGACAACGCCGTCGTCAATTTTCGTCTCAAGGACGGTACTCTCGGCTCTATCGACGGAACCTGCCCGGCAGGTTACGGTTATGATGCGCGTGTGGAGATTCTGTGCGAGCATGGTCTGCTTCTGGTTGGCGATTTCAAGGAGTCGGGTATGACCTGGGTTAGAAGAGATGGAACGTCCATTGGGTCCGCTTTCAGAAGCTGGCGGGATCGGTTCAAGGATGCGTACCTCGCGGAGATGGAGCACTTTGTGGAAGCCATAGTGAAGGATGGCGAGCCAGCCGTGACCGGAGAGGACGGGATCAAGGCCGTTGAGGCGGTGATTGCCGCCAACGAGTCGATTCGGACCGGTCGGCCCGTGAGACTCGGTCAAGTCAAGGACATGGAATGCTAGCTGCAACATACACTCAAGGCGGGAAGCTCCGGTTAGAGGATATCCCCGTTCCCGAGATCGGAGAAGACGAAATACTGGTAAGAGTCCGGGCGTCCAGCATCTGTGGTACGGATCTCAGGATTCTACGGCATGGCCATCACAAGCTCAAACCAGGACAGAAGATCGTTCTAGGCCATGAGTTTTCCGGGACGATTGAGGCTGTGGGCAAACGGGTCAAGAACTATCATGTTGGTGAGAGGGTCGGGGTAGCCCCGAACATCGGGTGCGGCCACTGCGACCAGTGCATCAAGGGGCGCGCCAACATGTGCCCGGATTATTCGGCCTTTGGCATCAACCTGGACGGTTCCCATGCCGAGTTCGTCAAGATACCGGGCCCTGCGGTTTCTCAGGGAAATGTGATGGTTCTGCCCGACGGGGTTCCCTTCGAGCAAGCCGCCTTGAACGAACCCCTCTCGTGTGTCATCAACGGCGTCACGGCCTGCCGGATCGCCCTGGGGGATGCGGTCTTGATTCTTGGGGCGGGTCCCATCGGGCTTCTTCACCTCATGCTGGTCAGGCTTACCGGTGCCGGTGTCGTGATGGTTTCGGATTTGATCGATGAGAAGCTTGGGAAGGCAAGGCAACTGGGAGCCGACCATGTGATGAATCCGCAGGTGCGCGACCTCAAGGAGGCCGTCTTAGACCTGACACGTGGACAGGGGGCGGACGTTATTATCACGGCTTGTCCGGTCCATTCGGTCCAGGAGGAGTCTGTCGAATTGGCTGCCCGTTTCGGGCGGATCTGTTTTTTTGGAGGGCTCCCCCCTGAGCGGCCCAAGATCACCGTCAACTCCAATCTCATCCACTATCGGAACCTGATTGTTACCGGAGTAAGCGGAGGCTCCAATTCCGACTACAGAACCGGGCTGAAACTCCTGGCTTCAAGAAGGGTCGACCTGATGAGGGTCGTCTCGGCAGAGTACCCCCTTTCCAGGGCCGATGAGGCTTTTGAGGAGGCCCTGAGTGGAAATGCAATGAAAATAGTTCTGAAACCCCACGGATGAGACCGACTCGACAGGGAACTCACGGCGACAGGGATCGCAGGCCGTAGACGGAGGAGAGTCCGGAATGGAAGACCGAAATCTGATCGGGGTTGATGTTGGCACGACCTCTACCAGGGCCGGCATTGTTAGCCTATCCGGCGCTCTGCTCGGTGTTGAGAGTGAGCCTTCAAAGCTCATATCGCGCGCCAAAGACCACATGGAACAGGACCCGGATGAGATGGTCTCCTCTGTCGTGAAGACCATCAAAAGGGTGCTCGAGAGAAGCGGAGTGAGACCTGAAACCATACTTGGAATCGGCTTTGACGGCCAGATGGCAGGGATTTTGGGCATCGATCGAGACTTCCGTCCGGTCACGCCCTATGATTCCTGGCTGGACACGAGGTGCGCCCCTTACGTCCAGTTGATGGCCGAGCGGGCCGGCGATGAGATATTGGCCAGTACGGGTTGCTATCCGAGCATCAATCACGGCCCCAAGATGTTGTGGTGGAAAGAGGAGCATCCCGACGTGTTCGAGAAGATCTTTAAGTTCATCCAGCCGTCGGCTTATGTCGCGGGGCGGCTTGCGGGTCTGAGCGGAGAGGGCGCATTTATCGATTACACCTACCTGCATTTCTCGGGATTTGCGCGAACGGACAGGGCCGAGTGGAATACCGATCTGACGGGTGTCTTCTCCTTCCCCGTGGAGAAACTCCCGCGGATTGTATCCCCCACGAAACAGATCGGAACTGTGTCCGGGGAGTTTGCACGCCAAACCGGACTTCTGGAAGGCACTCCTATCATCGCCGGATGCGGAGACACCATCGCGAGTATGACAGGGGCCGGAGTCATCGAGCCCGGCCAGGCGTTTGACGTGGCCGGGACGGCCTCGGTCTTTTCCATCTGCGTAGACTCGTTCAGGCCTGATACCCTAAGCCGCACGCTGATGACATCACGATCCGCGTTCTCGGGCATCTACTACGCATATGCGTACATCAACGGGGGCGGCATGTGCCTCGACTGGTTCAGGGAGAATTTCCAGGGCCAGGAAGAAGATCTCGAAACCCTCAACCGGCAGGCCGAAGAGGTCCCTGCGGGATCTGAGGGTCTATTCTTTCTCCCTCATCTGGCGGGCAGGGCTTGCCCCGGGGCGCCGGAGTACCGGGGGTTCTGGCAGGGTTTTGGCTTTTCTCACAAAAAGGCCCACTTCTACCGTTCGATCCTGGAAGGGATTGCCTACGAGTATGCCACCTATCTCAACCAGGTGGCAAGACTCTACCCGGAGTTGAAGGTGGTCACCGTACGGGGCGTGGGAGGTGGAAGCCGGAGTCCTGTGTGGAACCAGATCAAGAGCAGTGTGTTGAATCTCCCCTATCAGAACCTGAGGACTTCAGAATGCGGGGTCATTGGTTCGGCCTTTCTAGCAGGACTGGGTGTTGGGGCCATCTCGAGTCCTGGTGACGCAATCAGGCGTTTTGTAGTCGCAGACGAGGATTGGAGGCCGAACGCGGCGCAGACCGCGGTCTATCAGGAGATGATACCGATCTACTCGGAACTCCTTACGGGTGCCGAGCCCATCTGCAGGCTGATCCATCGGTCGGCCGTTCCCGGCAAATAGGGGTGTACCCTACCCAGGGAGAACAACGGTTCCGCTCCTCTCCTTAGACGTCGAGGTTCGCTCGAGGACTGTTCCGAGTGCACGGTTTCCGCCGGACCGTGCTGGATTGGAGAGCCTTTGTGAAACTCCATAGAGACTGCATTTCCTGTCTGGCCAGGATACTCGATCAGGTTTCGAGAAACCTCGGCCGGGATGCTGCTTTGAATGACGAAGTGAAGCGCCGTGGGCTAGCCGTGCTCCATGAAGCCTTTCGCCCGGACAAGTGCCCGCCGTGGCTCGCCACGCGTCTACTTGAGGAGGTTGCTCGCCTGACGGGCGACTCAGATCCCTATGAGGATATCAGACAGAAGGAGATGGCAGCGGCAGAGGAGATTTTCAAGAGAGTCAGGCCCTTGTACGGGGATGATTTCAGATCCTGTGTTGAACTGGCCGTGTTGGGCAATAACCTCGATTTTTTTCGTGATGTCCGGGACCTCGAGGCCACACTGGTCAAAGAGCAGGGCAGGCACCTGAGCTTTGCCGTCGACCATATCGAGAGGACCAGAGCTCTGCTCTGCTCGCCGGCAAATGGAACCGTCCTCTTTCTCGCGGATAACGCTGGAGAGGTGTTCTTCGATATTCCTCTGCTGGAAAAAATCACCTCTCTCGGAGTGAGAGTCGTTTACGGGGTGAAAAAGAACCCCTTTATCAATGATCTGACCTGGGCTGACCTCGAAAGAAACGGTTTGCTGCCACAAATTCCCGGTGCCCTGTCGACCGGCACAGGGGCCCTGTTGGATCTGCCTTCACTTTCGGCGGTCTTCCGTAAAGAACTCGAGGGATGTGATCTGGTCTTTTCAAAAGGCCAGGCCAATTACGAATGTCTGGGCGAGCTTCCTCTCAAGAAGAAGGTCTTCTATCTTCTAAAAGCCAAATGCCGTCCCATAAGTGAAGCACTCGGTGTTCCTCTGGGCAGCTATGTTGCACTGCTGCATGATGGGAGTGAGCCGGAGGGCTCAACTTGAGATGACCAGACGGAGGACGGGCTTGGCCGAGCTCTCCAGGACCCTGTTGGTGGTCTTTTGGGAGAGGGCCTGGGCGAGCCTTCCCCTGCGTTTCACCCCCATGACGATGAGATCGATGCCCTCCTTGTCGGCGTACTGGTTGATGACAGAGTGGGGAGAACCGATTCTCACGGCTGTTACGAAGTCCGAGAAATCTCCCAGGTTTGAGGCGGCGTAAAGGCGAAGCTGCCTGTCTGCACGTCTCTTGGCCTCTTCATGAACCCTATCCATGGCCACGTGGGGCGTGGAAAAGCCTGAGGCCTCTCCAGGCTCGTGGACTGCATAGAGCAGGTGGAGCCTCGCGCCGAATCTCCGTGCCAGTTCCAGACCGTAAGTCACACAGGGGCTCAATATGTCCGAAAGGTCGATGGGAACCAGTATGTTCTTGATCTCTTTCAACGAATCCCCTCGTTGAATCGATCCGAAGGCGCTAGTTACTGCTACCCTAGTAGCGGGTCGGCTGTCAAGCTTTTTCTCGCCTCTTTTGCCCTCTGCCATCCCGGGTTACGTTGATGCAGCCATTCCTTCCCGGCAAGGATGCCGGGGAATCCGGCTGGAGCAATGCCTGGGGTGAAACCAGGGTCACCCGTACCGGCCCAAGGACTGAAAAGCGTGAGCGCCACGAAGTACGGTTGCATCACCGAACTGCCGCCCGATGAGCATCATTCCTATGGGAAGCCCGTCTGACTTTGCGCACGGTACATTCATAGCCGGGTGTCCCGTTATGTTAAAGGGAGCGCAGTTCCAGTGGTGCCTCCAGCCCAATCGGAAGTACTCCTCGGGCGTTGGATTCTCCACGAGGGGCAATGCCTTGCCCTCCGGAGCAACCGTCGGCATCACGAGCAAATCCACCTCCCGGAGGGCCTGGTCATAAGCCTCTCGCAACAGGCGTACCTGGTTCTGGGCCTTGGCATAGTATCGACCGTGATACCGGGTCAACATGTAATGGCCAACGAGAATGACCAGTTTGACAGTATTAGAGAAGTTATCAGCCAACATTTTTCGGGATTTTCCATAGTAGTTCAACATACCTGTCGGATAGTAACCCTTCCAGCCTGTGCCGAATCCGTTGCCGCGGATCATCTGGGCGGCAGCACCTTCTACGAAGATGGGGGAAAAGATATGGATCCCATCTCTATGAAGAGGAATGGAAAGCTCCCTCACCTTCGCTCCCAGCTTCTCAAAGCTGAAAGCGGCATCCTTGACAGCCTGGTCCACATCCGGCCCCGACCCTTCCGGCCAGCCAAACCCTTCTCGGACCACCCCGAAAGAGAGGTCTCTTACGCTTCCGGTGAGTGCCTTTGTGTAGGATATCTTCTTGATTTCTTCTCGCTGCCGGGGATCGAGCGGGTCCCTGCCTGCGATGACCTCCAACAGGAGCGCAACATCCTCAACGGTCCTGGCCATGGGGCCGGTATGATCCAGGGTATTCTCGATGGGGAAGATTCCCGTGTATGGGACCAGTCCATAGGTTGGTTTCAAGCCATAGGCGCCGCAGAGGGCGCTGGGGATACGGATAGACCCCCCTTGATCGCCTCCTATAGCCATGTCGCAATCTTCGTTAACCACCAGAACAGCGCTCCCGCTCGATGACCCGCCTGCTGAGTACCTCGGATTATGGGGGTTGAGAACAGGGCCTGTCACCGAAGTGTGAGATCCACCGGTCAGGCACAGGTCTTCACAGACGGCCTTGCCGATGATCTCCCCGCCTGCATCGAGGATACGGGTCACAATCGTGGCGTCCACGTCTGGTACAAAACCTTCCAAAATGGCAGAGCCGTTCATCATGGGAACCCCAGCCACGCAGACGTTGTCCTTTATCGCAATCGTCTTTCCTGCGAGTTTCCCCCTTGACGCTCCTTTGATGGAGCATCGCCAACACCATGCGTTTAGAGGATTCTCGTCTCGGGGGGGACGATAGCCCGGCACGCGTGGGTACTTGACCTCGGGCCTGGGCTCGGGGAGTTGCCCAACTCTCCGGTATGATGCGAGGGTTCCCTCGATTTCCGCGGCAAAGCCCTCCAGGTCCTCAATGCTCATTGTCATATGGTACTCCTGGGCAATGCTCCTCAACTCCTCGAGCGTGGGCGGTATGATGCCGCGCCTTGTGCTCCCGACCGCTCTTCCCAAAAGCTCTTTAGCCATCGCCGGTGCCTCCTTTCTCGTGAGTCCTGGGTAGCTCTCTCTCGGCCCTTCCCGGTCTAACGACTTTCTTACCGAGACGAGCGGTTGAACCCCCGTTAGCTCTAGCTGCTCGATTCTTTCCGAGTGACCGTTTTTTGGTCTCTCGATCAAATGGTCAGATCTTGCTGGCTTGTTCGAGCGTAAGAGGGCTATCGATCAATTCCAAGATTATTCCTTCAGGTGTGGTCAGGTAAACGACCTTTCCGCCTTTATGGGGTCCAACAGTCACGGATTGCGGAGGAGATTTGAAATTGACGTTTCTCGTTGCCAGCTCTGCCTGGTATCCTGCGAGGTTCTTGACTGCGAAAGCCACATGGGTGAATCCAATGCGTTCCATCTGCCAGGGACGGGCCGGGAGAATTTCTGTGTTCAGGGGTTGAATCAGCTTCAGACAGATGCCGGCAGGGGACTCCAGTAACACCCACCGCACCGGAATCTCAGACTTGCGTGGCTGCACGCCGTCTCTTTCAGGGATAGGAGCTCCTTGGCTGGCTATTCTTAATCCCAGTATGTCCCGGTAGAACCTGACCGAGGATTCCGTGTTGTCAACAATCAACGCCGGGTATAGCAGTGCCCTTTCAGACGAGTCTTGTCTATCAGTCTCCTCCTTGCCCGCCTCGACGACTCTCAGGATCACCCCATTGGGATCGAGCAGTGTGACAACTTCACATTCTCTATAGGGCTCTTCTCCAATATCCAAGATCACGTCAGGTGATGGCCGATCTCTTGCAGTCTTTGTAAGCCCAGCTAACCTTTCCAGGCGCCCTGTTATTAAGATTCCGTAACAGATTCCAACCCGCGGGGCGGTTTCTTTTTCCGCAGGAATCGCCTCTGGATGGTAGAACCCGAATAACTCTAGATGTTGGTACGGTGTCACCGACAGGTACACTGTTCGCGTATGAAAACCCGGTATTCCGGTGATCTTGTCGATCCACTCTCCTTTTCTTTCCGCATCGCTCAATACGTCGAAACCAAAAGCCTCTTGGTAGTACTTTACGGATTCATCCACCTCACTGACGGTCAGAGCGATGTGGCTCAGCCCCAAGATCACGGCCATCTACCTCAAAGGTTTAGGGGTCAGGTACTGTGGATCCTGTAACCCTCGATCTGCATAGCTGACTCCATGAGGATTTCACTGAGGGTTGGATGAGGATGCATCGTAAACGCCATCTCTTCAGCCGTGCACTCCAGATTCATTGCAAGGCCGGCCTCCGCGATCAAGTCGGTGACACGCGGGCCCACCAGATGAACGCCTACGATTCTTTTATACTTCTTTTCGGAGATCAATTTTGCAAACCCGAACCCTCCCAGGATTCGGGCCTTTCCCGTGGCTTGAAGAGGAAAACGTCCAATCAGAATCTCCCCGTACGCCTCCCTTGCCTCCCTCTCTGTCATCCCCACTGAGGCAGCCTCCGGGTAAGTGTAGATGCATCGAGGAACCGCTGTGTAGTTCATGGGCTGAGACTTTCCCAGGATGTTCTCCGCTGCAGTCAAACCCTCCGCCGTGGCAACATGGGCCAGCATTGAACCTCCGGTCACATCACCGACCGCGTAGATCCCAGGGACTGTTGTCTTCATCTGATTATCGACCACGATCCGACCATTCTCTGTTTTAAGACCGACTTTTTCCAGAGCCAACCCTTCGGTATTGGAACGGCGGCCGACCGCCATCAATACGCAAGAAGTCTCTATGGAATAATCTTTTCCTTGAACAGCGTAATGAACGGTCTTGTGCCCCTCAATCCCCGATATATCCCTTACGGTCGCTCCCGTACGAATCTTGATACCCTCCTGGTTGAGAGCCCGAGCCAATGCTCCGGAAACGTCGGCGTCCTCGTTTGGCAGCACCTGATTCAACAACTCGAGTACCGTGACCCCGGAGCCCAAGGCGTGGAAGATCTGGGCAAACTCCAATCCGATGTACCCTGCCCCGATGACCACGATGGAAGGGGGAATCTTCTCGATTGACAGCGCCTCGTTGCTGTCAATAACACCGACACCATCGCTTCCTTTGATGGGTACTGTCGCTGGAACCGATCCAGTGGCAACGACAATCGCATCTCCCTCGATTAGTTCGCCACTCTCCCTGACCCTGACTCTCCGGGGTGTTTCAAAAAAGCCGGTCCCTTTGATGACCCGGATCTTCCTTGCTTCACACAGTCTTTCGACGCCACTTACGAGGGAGCCGACTACCTGATCCTTACGCTTCCTCAACCGGCTGAAGTCCAGCCCTACATCTCGAGCCGTGATGCCGAATTCTTGGGCATTTCTGATTTCCCGTATCAGATTTGCGGCATGAAGCAGAACTTTGGTGGGAATACACCCCCTGTTCACGCATGTTCCCCCGAGCTTATCCCTCTCGATCAGGGTAACCTTCGCTCCTTTTTGCGCCAGTAAGAGGGCTGCGGGGTATCCGCCCGGACCGCCGCCGATGATCACAACTCTCTTGCTCATCTCCAAAGCCTCATCCATGGAATCAATCAGAACAGCAGGTAGGGATTCTCAAGCGCACTCTTGAGATCCCGAAGAAACCGCGCTCCCACCGCACCGTCAACGACCCGGTGATCCACGGCCAGGGTCATCGCGACCATGGGTCGGATGACAACCGACCCATCTCTGACAATGGGCCTGTCCATGGTCTTGCCAATAGACAAGATACCGGTCTGGGGCGGGTTGAGAATGGAGGTAAAAGCGACAATGTCATACATTCCTAGGTTCGATATCGTGAACGTTCCTCGCTCCAGTTCGTGTAAGGACAGACGGCCGTTGCGGGCCCGCTCCACCAAATCCTTTCGTTCAGTGGCAATCTGCCAGAGGCTTTTCCGGTCCGCCTTTTCGATGGCTGGGACAATCAACCCGTCGTCAAGAGCCACCGCCAGACCGATGTTGATGTTTCTGAACACTTCGATCTGATCACCCTCCAATCTGGCATTGAGACGGGGATAGTCTCCAAGCACAGCGGCTACCGTCTTGATGTAGATGTCATTCAGAGAAAGCTTCACACCGGTTTTCCACTCGATCTTCTCTCTCACGATTTCACGCAGCTTTATGGCCTCGGCCATGTCAACTTCTGTAAACAGATTGAAATGAGGAGCGTCATGAGAGCTCTGAGAGAGCCGCTGGGCAATGGTCCGGCGAATGGGTGTCATGGGAATAATCTCTGCGATTTCGCCCGGCTCGTTCGTGGGGGGTGCTCCGGCTCTGGCCTGCTTGAACTCCCTAAGATACTTCTCCAGATCGGCCATCCGAATTCTTCCCGAACGGCCCGATCCCCTAATCAACGAAAGGTCAATCCCCTTATCCCTGGCGACCTTTCTAACCAATGGTGAGGCCGGTACGCCGTTCCTCATTGGCCGCGGAGCGGTCGGGGGAGCCCCCTGGGGTAGTCGAGCCCGGCCGACCTCGACGGCCGGCTTCTCCTTTTCACCGTTCCGGTAGAGGCCAACGTCGATCTCTTCGTCAGCCGCGCCGACGATCGCCACGACGCCTCCCACGGGCACTTCCTCTCCCTCATTCACAACGAGTGCCTTGACGATCCCGGTGGCTGGAGACTCTATGCCATAGGTCACTTTATCTGTCTCGATCTCCAGCAGGGTTTCCCCGGCTTCCACCGTATCGCCAACAGATTTCAGCCATCTCAATATCTTGGCTACGGTCATCGTGTAACCCAGGTTGGGTATGGTTACCTCAGTTGCCATCGCGTACCCCTTCCAACCGCCCTGGTAGACAATCCCACCGAACTTCTGGTTCAGAACGACATCAAGTCCCTGACGACTTCGACCACTCTGTGCGCGTTCGGGAAAACAGAGTCCTCTAAGGCCGAATTGAAAGGAATCGGTGCATCCAAGGCTGCAATCCGGCGGATCGGCGCGTCCAAAGAGTCCAGGACCTCTTCTGCAATCAAGGCAGCGATTTCCCCCCCCACTCCCCCTGTCTTGGGACCTTCCTCAACGATCACGGCTCGATGGGTTTTTGTCACCGATTCAAGGATGGCCTTTTTGTCAAGGGGAATGAGGGTTCTCGGATCCAGGACCGTCGCGGTGACTCCCTCTCTTTCGAGTACCTCGGAGGCCTCCAAGGCTATCCCCACCATGCGGCCGATAGCCACAATAGTCAGATCGCTACCCTCCCGATGAGTTCTCGCTTCCCCAAAAGACACAATGTACTCCTCTTCAGGAACCGGCCCGGGAATCTGGTAAAGGAGCTTTCGTTCGATAAACAATACCGGATCTTCATCCCGAATAGCCGCCTTCAAGAGGCCCTTAGCATCGTACGGCGTTGCCGGCACAGCCACCTTGAGCCCCGGAACATTCATGAACCAGGCATCGAGTGTCTGTGAGTGCTGGGCCGCAAATCCCCCCCATCGACCGGCAGGGCTCCGGACGACCAGAGGGAAAGAGACCTGTCCTCCGGACATGTAACGAAGCTTGGCCGCCTGATTACATATCTGATCCATGCACAGGGGAAGCAGGTCACAGAACTGGATCTCGGGAACCGGCCGCATGCCCATCATGGAGGATCCCACAGCCACGCCCACAATCGTCTGTTCACAAATCGGTGTGTCAAAAACCCGCTCGGGACCAAACTCGTCGATCAATCCCTTGCACACGGTGAATGCATAGCCGAGTTCAACATCCTCTCCGAATACGAAAACCCTTTCATCCCTGCGCATTTCCTCGGCCAGGGCCTCACGGAGCGCCTCTGCATATTTGATCTCTCTCATGACGGGCTACACCTTTCCTGGACATAGATGTCTTCGAGTACCGTTCCGGCATCAGGCTCAGGACTTTTCTCTGCATAGCGGACGGCTTGCTCAATCATTTCGGAAACTTCTTTTTCGACTTCCTTAACATCCTCAGGACTCAGCCGGCCGTCTTTGTTAATGACCAACAGAGGGTCTCTCTTCTTCCACGCTACCAGTTCCTCCTTGGAGCGATATGGCCCGTAGGCCGGATCGCCTCTTGAGTGGCCCAGGAATCGATACGTCTTGCACTCCAGAAGCGACGGCCCCTTTCCACGGCGGGCCCTTCTCACAGCCTTCCTGGCTTCGTCGTATACAGCCAAAACATCCATGCCGTCCACTACAATCCCTGGTATATCATAGGCTTTTGCCTGGACGGCAATGTCTTCGACGGCTGAAGTCTTTTTCAGCGGAACCGACAGACCGTAGAGGTTGTTCTCACAGACGAAGACTACCGGGAGCTTCCACAAAGCCGATACATTGAGGGACTCATGAAATGGCCCCCCGTTGGACGCATTGTCTCCAAAAAAACAGACACAGACCTGCTCCCTTTTCTGCATCTTGAGTGCCAGGCCGACTCCCGCCGCGATCGGCATCCCTTCACCAACAATCCCCATGGCGCCCAACATTCCGCGCTTCGCATCCACAATGTGCATCGATCCGCCCTTGCCCCCGCACAGCCCCGTAGCCTTTCCTAGAAGCTCAGCCATCATCAGCCTGGGATCGGCTCCCCTCATCAAACAATGGCCGTGGCCTCGATGGGTGGCGATCACGAGATCATCCGCGCGTAATGCCTCAGCAACCCCGACCGCCACAGCCTCCTGCCCGACCGAAACGTGGACCGTCCCGTATATTTTCCCCTTTCTGAACAGTTCGTCCACCTTTTCTTCGAATCGGCGAACCATCAATAGCCTTTTGTACAACTCTCGGAGGCGGCTTTCTGATATCTTCCGAATCTCACTCATGTTCCCTCCTGTTCGCCACGGTATGGGTTGCTACGGGTGAGTAGCTTCAAAGCAGGCAACAAAGTGGCCTTCTCCCAATTCCTGCAGTTTAGGAAGTGACTCATAACAATGGGTTTTTGCCAGTGGACAGCGTGGAGCCAAATTGCATCTGTTGTCGGGCAGGTTCACAGGGCTCGGTACCTCTCCCTTCAATACGAATTCCACCTTTTCTTGGTCTGGGTCTGGCAGCAGTCCTGCAGCGAGTAAGGCACGTGTGTAGGGGTGTAGGGGAGATCCGAAAACTGCGTGTGCTGGTCCCTCTTCAACGATTCTCCCCAGATACATTATCGCCACCCGGTGGCTGAGCTCAGATATGACAACCAAGTCGTGGGTGATGAAGAGATAAGAAATGCCTAGTTTTTCTTGTAATTTTTTCAGAAGTACCACGATTTCTGCACGGAAACGTATATCCAACAATGATGTAGGTTCGTCAAGGACGACGACTTTTGGATTTGTGATAAGAGCCCGGGCGACTCCGATTCTCTGTTGCTCGCCCTGAGTTAACTGAATAGGGTACTTATTCAGACGGTCGTCGGTCAGTTCCACCATTTCCAAAGCTTCTCTCACCCTTTCCAAACGTTCAACCTTATCAAATCTCCCACTCACCATCAACGGATCTTCCAGTATCTGTCTTACCTTCTTTCTTGGATTCAAGGCATCGTAAGGCTCCTGAAAGACAATTTGAATTTCGGACCTCAGATTTCTAAACTCACGCTCGGAAACTCGAGTTACGTCCTTACCGTCATAAATGACCCTGCCCTCCGTTGGTTCGATCAAACGAACGATGCATCGGCCTGTTGTCGTTTTACCACAGCCGCTTTCTCCAACGAGTCCGAGAGTTTTCCCCTTGGGGATCGAAAATGTGATACCATTGACCGCACAAACAGCCCCTCCTTTCTTAAGAGGGAACCGCTTATGTAGGTTTTCCACGTTTAGTATATCCGGCAACCTATTTACCCTCCGAAATTCTGTGACATCTCACAAAGTGATCTGGATTGAGGAATGTTTCCGGTGGGTTGACAGACCAACAGAGATCTTTCATCTCTTCCGCGTGGGCGCATCGACCCGCAAAACGACAGCTGTTTTCACTCCTCATTTCCATCTCGCTCCGGGTCGCCACTTTCTTCGAGTCTATTCGAGCGGTCATTCCATGAGAGGCGAACGCGGCCTCCAAAAGGTAGTGGCTATAAGGATGGACTGCGTTTTTGAAAAACTCCCGAACCGGCGCCAGTTCAACGACCTGTCCATTGCACATGACTGCAACCCTTTTGCAGTAGTTAGCCACGATGCCGAGGTCACGTGTCGCAATGATGGCGCTTGATTGAAGGTCCACAAGGAGTCTTGCCATCAAATCGAGAACCTGTTTTTGAATAGTTACGTCGAGACCCATGGTGGGCTCGTCGGCGAGTAAGACCTTGGGCAACATGAATAGAGCTATAGAGATGACAACCCTCTGTGCCATGCCTCCACTCAGTTCATGGGGATAGCTATCCAAGTTTCGTTCGGCGTCGGGCATCTGAACCAATCTGAACGTTTCGATCGCCTTATCACGAGCTTCCTTCGGGGAAAGGCGGGAATGAGCGCAAATGATGTTGGAAAATTGCTCCCCGATCGTCAGAAGGGGATTGAGCCTGTCTCTGGCATTGGGAGGAATAAATGCTATTCCTTTCCCCCAGATCTTTGCCATTTGTTCTTCGTTTTTGTCCAGGAGGTTCTCCATGCGCCCGTCGAGATTCACGGATAGGGTCTCCGCCTCGAACCACAAGGGGGGCTTTAGGTTACGTCCGATTGCGTCGATAAGGACCGATTTTCCCGCACCGGTCTCGCCGACCAGTCCAAGGATATCATTTTCGCTTAAGATGATACTAACATTGTCGAGGATTCTTTGTGCGCCTTTCCCGAGAGAAGAAGGACAAAATGCATTGAGGTTTTTCACAATTAGGATTTCTTGATCCACAAATTATCCTTCCTTCGTCTTTTGTCTCTCAAAATCAGAGGGGTACGGCCCGGCAACTATCCGGATGGCCAATGTTATCTCTTCTTGTATTCATATATACACGGACCATCTTCAGAATAATGAAAAGCAAAATTGAAACCCGCTTCCTTCAACATCTCCTCCCACCACAACGTGCAGTGATAGCAGTAATAGGGGGTGTTATCCTTCCTCCGCTGGGTAATCAAGCCCTGACGTTTCATTCTGTCACCACTCGCGCAATTTACAACCACGAGCCGCTTGCTCTCCTCGTCCTCCTCGACCTTGACTTGGCTACCCATCAAACGGTGAAACATCTCCAACCCGTCTATTACTTTCTCTCCCTCTTTGCCTGCATTCTCAACGACCGGCCTGACCAAGGCGTAGCCGCACTCCCGGAGATACTCGACGGCTGCCCTGTCGCCATACGCTTTTGCTACATATTGGACGCCGGAGTTCCCCCAATTCGTAAAACTCTCCAGAGCTGCATGGACGACTTCCTTTTTGAATGTGTTCTCGCTCATCTTTGCAGTCTCCCTAGTCGAAGATCCTTGCCACGCTGATAGGAGCCCCGGGCTTCCCCACTCCAGATCCCGGCGCTTTTGTGATCCTTCCTGTTAGAGAATCTCATCTCATGCCGGTTTTTGCGGGAGAGCCTTGAGCAACGCGTGTTGCTCCCGTGCCCTCCCGCATGAACGGATGAGTGGCTCCTGGCAGTAAGCGATTAGTGGGGTATCTCTATACTCGGCTGTTGCGCAGCGGGAAAGAGAAAATCATATCTCACGTTGTTACTGACATCCCAATTGAACCCCTTGATATTATCCCTTATCGCACAGGTATAGTTCTGTTCCACAGCCCAAGCTACCGGCACATCCTCCAGTAGCAGCCTTTCCAGTTTCTTTGCATACTCGTATCTCTTCTCCGTGTCGACGATGTCATTGCCTTCCAGCATCATACGGTCGGCCTCAGGGTTGTTGTAATTCTCGTAACAGTGATAGTTGGTACTAAGATACATGAGTATGTAGGAGTAGAAGGGGTCAGCGATGCACGGATAGTCGTTCCAGAGGGAAAAGGGGAACTTCCTGGCCAAGACACCGGCGTTAAAGGAGCCGGCCGGTGTTTTTCGCAAATTGACTTTGACGCCAATTTTGGCGAGGCTATCCTTGATCAGCACCGCGGTCGTCTCATGGGCTGCAAAGTCGGCGTTATAGTACAGATCTACCTGGAATCCTTCGGGATACCCACCTTTCTTCAGGCACTCTTTGGCTTTTTCCAAGTTGTAGGAGTATGGAAAGCCTGAGGTATCGACACCGGGATACATCGATGGAATGGTGGCCTTCCATGGAATAGCCTGTCCATAGTAAGCGAGTTTCACGATGTCGTCTTGAGGCATAGCCCACTGGATAGCCTGTCTCACATGCTTGCTCTTGAACGGCTCAAATGCCTGGTTTGTGATAACATGCAGATCCAGGTTGCCCTGGAGATTAATGACCTTTACACCTGGTGCATCTCTCAGCGCATCGATTTCCCTGGGAGAGAGTTTCATTGCCACATCAATGGTACCATCTTTGACCATGGCTACGCGGCTGGAGCTCTCCGGGATAACCTTGAAGATGAGTTTCTTGAAAGCAGGCTTTCCTCGCCACGCGTGAGGATTGGCTTCTAGAACTATGTGCTGGCCCGCCTTCCAATCCGTGATATAGTAGGTGCCAAATCCATCACCATGTGTGGCGACCCAGTCATGAGCCCACGGGTCTTCCTCTGTTGCGTGTTTCCTGGCCTCTGTTGAATCCCAGATCGGGAAATAGAGGTTGCTCCACATTTCATCTATGAGGTGGGCCGGTCTGTTCGGGGTCACTTTGAATGTGTACTTATCGATTATCTCCAGATTGTTCATGCTGTCACAGTTGATGACCCCTAGCATAAACGCCCCGTTACCTTTCAAAGCGATGTTTCTCTCCGTCTTCCAGCGAATGTCTTCCGTGGTAAGCTCGTTCCCCCAGGCACTTTTCACCCCTTTCCTCAGGTGAAACGTGCAACTGCTGTAGTCAGGTGCCACTTCCCAGCTCTCAATCAACGCAGGCTGTAATTCCGCGTAGAAGTCTGGGACCATGACATCCCCCATTCCGGTTTGAGCCGATGGCGTAAATTTCAGACTTATCCCCCAATCGTAGAGATTTCCCTGGATATCGGAGCCCGCAGGTTCGGCATTGACGTCAGGATCAATGCCAGTCGGTGTTGATGGGACACCGATGATGAGAGTATCCTTGGCTCTTGCCTCTCCCTGTAATAGAGTAAGGCCAGCTATCAAAGCAAGGGCCGTTCCAAGGAAAAAGAATCTCGTTAGTTTCGATCTCGATCTCATTTCTTGCCCTCCCATATTTGTTTCATTTCTTCCCTTGTTTCGGGAAACGACTAAGCATCCCTGTTTGTCCTCGTGGATTTTCTTCCTCGTCACCTCCTTTCTTCATGGGCCACTGATGTCTCTTGCATCGTACCAATGGTCCGTGGGGATAATTGACTTCGAAATCTTTCGGCCCACCTCCTTTCTGAAAACTGTTTTTCTTTCAATAACACGCTGACAAATCTCGGGCGGTTTTTTCTCCCTAATCGCATCAACGTGAAAACCCGAGTTTCACCCGCTCTAACGGATCGAGTAAGGCGGTGATGGCTTGTCCGATCATCGAAAATGCAAAGATCGTGAGTCCCATAACGAGACCGGGAAAGAAAGCAGGCCACCATTGGCCGGTTATCATCGACGACGCTCCTATAGCAATCATCGAACCCCACTCTGGTGTCGGAACCCTTACCCCCGCGCCGACGAAACTCAAGCCTGCGGTCAATAGAATGCCGAACCCCATGACCAGAGATAGCAAAGCGATGACAGGTGTCAGCGCATTTGGCATTACATGACTGAACGCGACTCTGAGCTCTTTATTCCCCGCGGCCCTGGCCGCTTCGACGAAAGACTTCTCCCTCAGCGAGAGTACTTCAGACCTGGCCAGCCGCAGGTTAGGGGGGAGGTTGGTAATGCCGATCAAGAATATTAGGTTCAGAGGGTTCGGGCCGAAACCGGCCACGAGAAGCAGCCCCAAAACGAAGATAGGAAACGCCTGGATGATATCCATGATTCGAAGGATGACCATACTCAGAACACCATACCCCCCTTTTCTCCCGTCGAAAAAACCCGCGAGTACCCCCAGTGGGGCTCCAACCACCAGAGCCAGCAGCGCGCCGCATAGCGATATGAACAAATCCGTGCGAAATGCAGAAACGGTCCTCGAAAAAATGCACATGCCGTTTATGTCTGTTCCAAACAAGTACCGGAACGAGGGAGGAAGTAATTGAGCACGGGGATCCGGGGTCGTTGGCGAATGGGGGACAACTATCGGTCCGATCAAGGCGAGAACGATCGAGAGGATCATATAGCCGGCTGCGAGTAACTGTAGACGGTTATGCTTCAGATATACTAGAACGAAGCTCCTTCTAATATCCCCAAAGGATCCGCGAGATATGGAGATGCTCCCGACATCCATCCATTCCCTCCCTCCACAGACCGTGCGTTTTCGGCTTCAACCAAGGCTCTTTATTCGAGGATCCACCCAAAAATAGACCATGTCGACGAGCATATAGATAAACAGATTCAGTACGGCAGATACCAAAACGACTCCTTGGACCGCAAAATAGTCTGACTGGACAACTGACTGAACCGCATACTGTCCAAATCCTGTCCAGCTGAATACCGTTTCGACAAGCACCGCCCCACCCAGGAGAAACCCGAAAACAACAGCCGTCATCGTAGCCACAGAAGGATAGACTGCTCTATGGACATATTTCTGGATTTTGGCCGGGGGCAGGGCACATACTTTCGCAAAATCGACGAATTCTGATTTTTGGACTTGCATAGCTGAGACAATTGCCACCTTTAGGATAGCCCCGCCGTACACAAAGGCGAGCACGAATACCGGCAGTACCAGGTGTTTTACACTCGAGACGAGAGCGACCCAGTTCCCCGTGACCAGACTATCCAATACGTACATCCCCGTTATACGCGTAGGCGGAAGAATCGCTATGTCCAGCCGGCCTGTGGGGGGCGGAACCCACTTCAAAACCGCATAAAAGACGAAAACCAGGATGAGAGCCAACCAGAAATCCGGGAAGGCGCCGGCTGCCATGCCGTAACCGAACAGTCCCTTTTGTGCAATGTTGCGTATCAGCCCCTTCCCACCGGAAACGGACTTTAGAGCGACTGGCAACATCACCAAGAAAGTGACCAGAAGAGCGAAGACAATAAGTTCAAGCGTCGCCGGCAATCTCAGTTTGATATCATCCATGACCCTGTTGCCCGTGAACCATGACTTACCTAAGTTTCCCTTACAGACATTCGTCACGTACGTGATGAACTGACGATACAATGGCCCGGTTAAACCCATCCGGCGCCGTATTTGTTCTACCCCCTCTTCCGGTGCCAAACCGCCCGCTATCAGTCTTGCAGGGTCGCCTGGAATCATCCGGACAACGATAAAGGTGATGAGCAGGACACCAAAAAGCTGAGGTACCAGGAAAAGGGCTCTTCTCCTTAAATAGCTTAAGAAAAACTTCATTGTTTATTATTCACCTCATCTTGGTTGGAATCTCTTGTGTCTTCCAAATGAGGGCGGCTAGATTCCTATTTTCCCGCGGGCCGGTAACCTAGGAGGCTATCGTAGACGTCCGTGCGTCGGTCGGCCAGCGGACTTGCCAGACTGGTCCAGTGCCGGTAACGGGCCTGTACGACGTTGATCTCTGCGACGATAACCTCCTCCTTTTCAAAACCGGCAGGACCGGAGACAAAGCCGGCGGGCCCCGCAATGCAACTGTTCCCCAGGAACACACAGTCACGTTCCGTCCCGCAACGGTCTGCACAGATCATGAAAACCCCGTTGACGTGGGCACTGGCCATATGAACGTACGCTGAGACGGGGTTTTCCGGGGTTACGATATCTGGAACCAAAACCCAGCATGTTGGATCACAGATAATGTCAGCTCCTTGCAACGCCAAGATGCGGGCGACTTCCGGATGCCACCCGTCGTAACAGATCATGATCCCGACACGACCAAAGGGAAGATGAAAAACGGGTATACCCAGATCTCCTGGTTCAAAAAAGAGTTTTTCCTCGTCCCAGAGATGGAGCTTTCGATACTTGCCGATGAAACCGTCCGGCCCGACGAGGGCAGCACTGTTGTAAAATTTTCCGCCTTCACGTTCGGCAATACCGGCACAGATGTAAACGCCCAACTCCTTGCATGCCTTGATCCAAGCGTGAGAGCTGGGGCCGTCGGGAACCTCTTCGGCGAGTTCGCTGACCTCATCCCGGGTGTTGAATATGTAGCCGGTGTTTCCCAGTTCGGGAAGAACCATCAGGCGGGCACCCTGTTTTGCAGCCTTTTCGATAAGGTCAAGTTGTTTTTGAATATTGTATTCCTTGTCCCCGATATGTGGCTCCATTTGAATAGCCGCCACTTTGATAAGGCTTTCCCTTCCACGTGTCCGTTCTTTACCGTATCGCCGGGTATTGCCGCGCTCCATCTCTTTCTCCTGTTCGTTTGCCGGAGTGGCCTATAGCCTTTTCAAATAAAGACCGCTTCGTTGCCAACGACATGAGGGTATCCTAGAAGAGCCGTTTTGGTTATCAACCTCCAGATACCCCTCTCGTTCTTGTTGTCCTCCAGGACTTCCCGTCCTCTGGGAGATTCAAAATCATTTAGGGTCGCTTCCCAATCTCGCCAGCACAGTTCTGTGAAACGGACGAACCCGTGATCTAATCCGAGGCCATCGGCCGGGGTGCAGGTAACATACCGCACGAGGTTGAAGTTTCTGGCCGCAACGAGGGTATGATGGTTCAAATACCAATCTTCACCTTTCTCCAGGCCCAACTCATTTAGGTAGTTAAAAGCCCAAAGAGTCTTCACATGCGGCTTCCCGTTGAGCTCATTCATGGTCATCTGAAAATTCCCGGTCATTTCGGGATGCAGTACGTTTATCTCTTTCTCGAGCACGGCACGCCTCAAATTGACTATCCGTGGTCCCCTTTTTGGGTCATTCACGTCTTCAGCCAGGTCTCTTCTCTCGTCAGAGGCCTGAGCTATTTCGAAAGATTTCCTATCCGGCCACCAGAGCTCCTCCATACGCTGAAACTGAGGGGCAGGGAAGAAATCGTTCTCAGGGAGATAGAGGGCTCGGTAACTCACATACTTGATCAGATGGGGCAGCTTCTTGGCCAATCGAGAGTGCTGCTCAAAAAACCACCTATCGGTTTCTTCATAGGGTATCGTCTTTGAAAAATCGAAAAAAGATATCTCTTTTATCATTTTTCGGCCTCCCCCCTTTGGGAGTTGAAATCTGTAAGTCCTAACTCCGTTTTGCCTGCACTTTTTTCTTTGGCTCGAAGCACATCGGTGATAAGTTCTGCAGCTTTCTTCAGGTCAAGTGTGAGCCACTTGGTCACCTTTTTCGGATCCCTTTCACGCATACCCTGCAATATTCCTTCATGGTAATGAATTTTGAGGGTCTTGTAGTTCGGCATTTCCGATACATAGATGTGAAGATATGGGCTGAGTCTTCTCCAGAGAGAGTTAATGATCTCTTGAAGGAGCGGCATGTTTGCCTTTTGATATATTGTGTGGTGAAAAAGTTTGTTTTTTTCCAGGAACTCTTCCGGGCTCTTTGCCGATTTCACTCCTTCCATGAGTTGTTCAAGTTCTCTTATTGTTTCGTCTGGGCAATTTTTGACCGCCTTCGTGGCTGCCATGCCCTCCAATTTCAGACGAATCTCGAGGAGTTCGCTCAGATCGGCTACGGAAAGCTCATTTATCATGATTCGTCGGTTTTTGCGGACAGAAACAAACCCGCCGGCCTGCAGCTTCTTCAAGGCTTCACGAACGGGCATTAGGCTCACTCCAAATTGCTCGGCCAGCTGGGTTGTCGTGATCTGCGCTCCCGGAGGCAGTTTAGCCGAGACAATGGCGTTCAGCAGTTCCTTGTAGACTGTTTCATTTATGGTTAGAACATTGAGACGGCCTAAATCGGGATGCATTCGAGACACTATCCATTCTAGATTATTTGACGATTTTATATATTTGATCAAAAATAATATATTGTCAACTCCAGTGGATGGCGATATGGGCTTATCTTCCGCCGGACGTGACAAGAACGGATGCCAGAGCGTTTTGTTTTTTCCAATATCAGCGAATGCCGCGACGAAACTTTGTCTTACAGCTGATTTCTATCTCTCCAAGGTGATAAAGACACTGATCTCCGACGAACTTTCGGCTGGATTCGCATTTTTCGTTTGATTCCTCCAGACGTTCCGCATCCGAATCGCGGTGCAATGAGAGTGGTTTCGAGGCGGCTGAGAATGAGGATTTTGAAAATTCGCCGTTGATTCCCCCGGGCTTCTCCATTGCTGGAAATGAAGCGGTTGGTTGGCCCGTGTCTGGAGCGCCTGAAAATGGCTTGACTTGCCAAGGCAATTTGCTAATATTGGGCTGAAAGGTATGGACGGCGAGCCGATTTCGGGGGGTTTTGAGGAGGATAGAAATGACCATCAGATTTCGATGTGAATGCGGCCGGGTGTTGATGGCCTCGGATGAGCAGGCCGGCATGGAGGGCCAGTGCCCGGCCTGCGGGCGGGTGGTTCAAATACCGGTGAAAGAGACACCGAGTCCCAAGGAGACAACGGGCGACCTCTCGGGGGAGGGTTCCAGGGGCCTGGAGCCCGGCCAGGAGGGGTCTGCAGGGATCGAGGAGTTGGGGGAGCCGGAGGAGCCCGGGGGAGAGGAACCAGAAGGCGAACGTGAAGAGAGAGGCTGGATAAGGTCGTCACGATTCGCCATGCTGGCGAGCATCATCGTGGTTGTGGTTGTTGCCCTTGTGGCCTTCATGGTGGTCAGGAAGGAGAGGGAGCCATCAGGAGGAGTCGCGACGATCGAGAAGAGCGAGCCCATTGCCGAGACGGATGTGGCTCTTGAGGGCGAACCCGTTGGAGCTCGACTGGAGGAGGAAGGAACGGAATCATTGAGCCAGGGAGAGACCGAATCGAGCCTCTCCTCCTCTGTGCAGGCAGAGCCGGGTGTCGGCATCTCCACCGAGGAGCCGGTCCCGGGGGAGACCGAAGCCCTCCCGTCCGAGCCAAAGAAACCGGTTGTCGCCAGCGTGAGACAGGAGACCGGCCCACCGGAGGCGGCCAAGCCGGAAGGTACCTTCACCATCAACATAGCCTCTTTCAGAAAGAGAGAGAGCGCGCTGCGCTATGTCAGGGAACTTAACAAGAAGGGCATCCATGCCTTCGACTGGGAAGTCGATCTACCTCAGAAGGGCAGGTGGTACCGGGTGTCGGTAGGTGGGTTCTCTTCCCGCCAGGAAGCTCAGAGCTACGCCGATGATCTGAAGAGGATGGGAATATCGGATATTTTCATCACCAGAGGGCCCGGGGCCTCATGACAG
Source organism: Deltaproteobacteria bacterium (assembly GCA_019308905.1). NCBI lineage: Bacteria > Pseudomonadati > Myxococcota > Myxococcia > Deltaproteobacteria bacterium. The sequence continues at coordinate 38,468 of JAFDHF010000015.1, read as the reverse complement.
GTGGTGGAGCGGGATCTGCGGGTTTTCCCCCTGATGGATGCGGAGACATGGCATCGGATATGCAAAGAGCCAGTCACTGCTCATGGGGAGGCAAGAAAGGCGGGATGGAGATAAGAAGGGCGCTGACGATCCTGTGTGTGGGACTGCTGTTCGGGTGCGCCGGCACGCACCCTAGCGGTCATCTGGGGCCGTCTGAAGAGGCCGTGGGCTATTACAAAGAAGGCGTTTCTCTCAGCAAAGAGGGGAGGTCCGAAGAGGCTCTCTCACTCTTGAAGAAGGCCGTGCGCATCTATCCGGATTACGGCGATGCATACTACAATATGGGGATCCTCTATCTGGGCCAAGGTCAGCTTCAAGAGGCAGCTGAGGCGTATACAAGAGCCATAGAGATCAATCCAGGGGATGCGGCTGCTCACATGAACCTGGGGAACATCTACATGCGGCAGGGCCGGCTGAGCGCTGCGATTCATGAACTCGAAGAGGCTGTGAAGCTCGATCCAGCTTACGGGCTGGCCCACCACAACCTGGCGCTGGCATACTACCTTGCCAGAATGTACCACAGGGCGTGGGACCATCTGGATCGGTTGGAGCGTCTGGGGATCCCCCCTGATCCGTCTCTGAGGGACGCAGTGGCTGGTGCACTCCACCCGGGCGGGGGCGGTCCGGGAGATAAGGAATAGCTCTTATCATCGGGAGCTTTGCCGTGATCAATCTCGACATCAAGAATGCCACGGAAACACTCAACATTCTGAGGTCCAAGAGGGGCTACACCCCTCCTTTCGAGATCATCGACCGGTATCGATTGATCGACACGGGGGACTGCCCTGAGGCCACCGTGATGCTGCGAGCCCGGGGAAGGGAGATGCATGAAGCAGACACGGGCGTAGGACCGGTTGACGCTCTGGCTAAGGTCCTGAAGAAATCGCTGAAGAGCATATTCCCGGTCATCAAACGGGTCAGACTCGTTGATTACAAGTCACGGATTTTTGATTCCAAGACGGGTACTGCAGCCAAGGTGGAGGTGGAGATCATATTCAGCGATACCAGGGAAGTCTGGCGGGTGACAGCATTTTCTGAGAATATCAACAAGGCCTCCTTTCTGGCCCTGATCGACGGATTCGAGTACGCGATTCTTAGCTCTCAGCAGGAAAGCTCTCGAGAGGAAAAACCATCAGGCCGACCTGCATGACGCGATTCGGCTCTGTTTTCGTATTCTGGGTTGTCAATCCGATGCGGTTGCGTAGATCCTGTCTCGTTTCAGAACCTTCACGACCACCTTCCGCTCCATGAATCCCGTCTGCTTCTTATACTCCTGAGCCATCTTTCGGGCGATTCTCCGGACGCGTTCCTTGGAGGCGTATTTGTCAGGCGGGAGGCGGACCCAGATCTGCCAATCGGACTTGAACTCGATATAGGTGACCGGGATCTCATCGAGGGCCCAGTTTTGGAATTCAATCTGCCTCTCCTCGAAATCGGGTGGCTTACCTACGAATTTGAGGAGATTTCTGAAGATCCAGGTCTCGCTCACGCCGGAATCCACACCTCCCTTGGTTTTGTGGATCCTGACCCGTTCGAGGGTCTCCTTTCCGATTTCCACCTGGACCCAGAGACCCTTGACCTTCAGGACAGGGAAACGATCCCCCTGCTTCACCCTTGCCACGATTTCGTACCCTGTGCCGGGGCCGCTTCGTACGTTGACAACCGGATGGCTCACGATGACGTCCTGGCAGAGGCCCGTACCGTACCCTGAAAGAATAGTGAGCAGGAGCGTGAGGACGGGATATCTCGTTGCCGCCTTAGCGATCAATCTCTTCTTTCTCCCATGTCATGATCTTGAGCTGGGGCTCTACGATCGTTACATGACTTCCCGGAGGGACGGAACTTGTGAGCCAGACGTTTCCACCGATGATCGATCCGGCTCCGATGACCGTATCGCCTCCAAGGATCGTCGCCCCTGAATAGATGATGACGTTGTCCTCAATGGTGGGGTGCCGCTTGTATCCCCGCTTGAGGGAACCGTCCGGCTCTTTCAAGAAGCCGTGGGCTCCGAGAGTCACTCCCTGGTAGATCCGCACGTTGTTGCCGATTTCGGTGGTTTCTCCGATGACTACACCGGTGCCGTGATCGATGAAGAAGTGTTCTCCGATGACGGCCCCGGGGTGGATGTCGATTCCGGTGACGCTGTGGGCGTATTCGGTCATGATCCTGGGAAGAAGAGGAATGGACTGGACATAGAGTTCATGGGCGATTCGGTAGGTGGTAATCGCCATGATAGCAGGATAGCTGAATACGATTTCGTCGAGGCTCTTCGCAGCAGGATCTCCGTTGTAGGCGGCCCTCACATCCTTCGCAAGGGTCTTCCTGAGAGCAGGGATCTTCTCCAGAAACAGCAGAGCTTCAGCCTGACTCCTGTTCAGGCAATGGGTACAGATGAGGTCGGTTCTATGACACTCGTGCCGGATGGCCCTGGCGATCTGGTGGGAGAGTTTTTCGAATATCCTGTTCAGTTCACTTCCGATGTGATAGGGGAGGTAGTCGCGATCGATTTCCTGGTTGCCGAAGTATCCCGGGTAGAGGAGGTCTCTTATGTCGTCGATCAGTTCGATTACAGACCACTTGTCCGGGATGGCCACAGCAGCGATGTGGTCGATCGTATCCTCCTCCTGACAGCTTTCGACGATCCCTCTGACGATTCGAGGAAGACGGGCCTTGAAGTTCTCGGACGTTTCAAAAGGCGAGTAACACTCCTCTGTCCGTCCCTCCCGGGCTTTCTCTGTATCGGTCATGAATGGCTCCGCTGGAGTCGAGATAGATCCCTGTTGCCGCCTTCAAGTTTATGGATCTTTCTCCCTCTTTGTCAAGTTCGGCGCTGCCCATTAGGTTTGCGGCCACGTGACACCGGCGGCCACCGGTGATTGAAACCACTCCCGGTCTGTGCCATATAATATAGTCAGGATCTGTCGGAAGGGTTTGAGCTCTACGCTCCTTCGCGGGGAGAGGATCTGAAAGGGCGGCCGGGGGGCGTAGGCTCGGGCGTTGCTTGTTCCTCTCCGGTTCGGGAGGGACGACCTGGGGACGGAATCCGGGGAGGCTTTTGTGCCGTGATCAGGGAAACCTACCTTGCAGCGGTAAAAGACGCAGTCTCTCCGGGAGATACGGTATTCGATATCTCTCGGCTGGAAGAGGAGAAGGGAAGCGTAAGTCCTCTTGCGCCCAGCAGGGAGCTTCTGGAGGACTGGAATAGCGGGAGAATCGTGTGGAAGGTCTATGTGGAGAGATACTACCAGGAGCTGAGGGAGAGCAAGGCGGCGAACTCTCTTATCGCAGAGATTGCCGAGTTGGCGGCCCGAAAGGACGTCTGGCTCGTCGGGGAAGAAAAGGAATATCCCTGCCACCGGTTTCTGGTCAAACAGGTCATCGAAAGGATTCTGGTCGCCCGGGGCTTTCTCTCAGGACTGGAAGACTACAGCACCCACTACGATCTCTTCAAGAACCGTACGAGACCGGAGATACTGGCACTGACGAGGCGAAACAGTCAGGGGCCGGCCGGGACCCGCAGGCAGAAGCAAGCCCTTCTCCCCCTTCTTGGGCGTGAAACCGACGAGTGACGCAGTGGGCCCCGAAAGCACGGCCGGGGACCCGATCGTGTCAGGATGCCTCGGCTTTGTGGGAGTTCCTCTTGACGTAGTCGATGAACTCGGTCATGAGGTCTTCGACTACATCCGGGACGTTTTCGTATTCGATTCCCATGCCCTGACTCGGGTCTCCGGGCCGAGTCGACCATGCGACCCTTCCCTGGATGTTGCCTAGCTTGACCGGGATTCCAGTGAAAGAGAATTCCAACCAGATTGGTGTTCCCTCTGGCAGAAGCGAGTCGGTCTGGATGAAACACCCTCCTCTGCTCACGTTCCGTGTCACCGCTGAAAAGACCGCATTCACGTTCCGGTAGTTGACATGGACGCAAAAGCCGTAGCGGGGGTGTCGCCGCCTTTCGCCGGACCCTTGGTACGGTTTGTCTGCCATAGCAGACCCAGACAAAAGCAATTTCCCTGCCAAAGTTTCCAGGGGGCCGGACCTCGGGCGGTGTCGCCTCCTTCCCCCTGGGAACGTATTCCTGGGGAGAGGTGTGCCGGTCTCTTTTCGGGCCTGGAGAACCGGGCGGCCTGAGGCATGGAGGACGATTTGGAAAGCCTGGTTGCGATTATGTCCTGGTGCCTCTTTCGGTGGATTTCTTGCAAGGGAAGGGTGTCTTGACAGAGAGAGAGACTGTGATACTCTACTCCTGGATAGGATGGCGGAGAAGGGGGCTGGCAGAGAATGGAAAGGCTTTTCAGCACAAGAGACATCGAGAGACTCACCGGGCTCAAGCAGGGAAGGATTCGCTATTGGAAAAAGATCGGGCTTATCCGGCCGAGCGGCCGAGCCGGAAACGGACGCGACTGCTATACTTTTATGGATCTGGTCTGTTTCAGAACAGCCAAGGAGCTTTTGGATGAGGGGATCTCTCTGAAGAGGGTGACCTCCGGTCTGAAGAACCTGGAAAGGATTCTCCCCTCTGTAAAGCGACCCCTTGCCCACCTGAGGATTCGACCCGATGGAAAGGGGGGACTGGTGGTGAGCCAGAGAGGGGTCACCTTTGAGCCGGATGGACAGATGCTCTTGGATTTCTGTCACCAGGATCAGAGAGGTGGTCCGCAGATAAAGCCCTTCCCCCGCGGCTTGGGCCCACGCCATTGGTTCGAAAGGGGATGCAGCCTTGATTCGTCTGCCGGAACCCTGGACCGGGCGATCGAAGCGTACAGGAAGGCTCTCGAGATTCGGCCCGATTTCCCCGATGCCCTGACCAATCTCGGCAACATTTACTACCATCAAGGAGAGAGCCAAAAGGCCAAGGAGTGTTACCAGAAAGCGATCCTTCTCGATCCCGGCCACGTGGCGGCGAATTTCAATTTGGGCAACCTCCTCGAAGAAGAGGGGAGTCTGCTTCCGGCTGTCTCCTACTATGAAAAGGCCCTTTCCGCGGATCCCCTCTTTGCCGATGCCCACTTCAACCTGGCACTTGTCTATGAGAAATTGCAGCTCAAGATGCGAGCCAGGCCGCACTGGAAGAGGTTTGTCGAACTCCGCCCAGATACAGAAGAGGCTGCCCTCGCCAGGAAGTTTCTCGACAACTAGTGTGAAGGTATCCGGTTCTTGCTCCTTTCCGTCTTCGATCCGCCTTGCCCATGCCTGACCATCGGGATCATCTCATGGAACCGGGAAGAGCGGATCAATGCAGAGGAGGTGAGAAGGATGAAATCCTGGAGAGAAGAGCTGTGGTTCAACACTCCATCGAGGAGGGATTACGTCAACATAACCTCAAAGGTGGAAAAGATCGTTGAGAAAAGCGGTGTAAGAGATGGGCTCTGTTTGGTCAATGCGATGCACATTACCGCCTCTGTATACATCAACGATGCGGAAAGCGGGTTGATTCACGACTACGACCGATGGCTGGAAGAACTGGCCCCCCATGAGCCCACCTCGCGGTACCGGCACAATCGGAGCGGTGAGGATAACGGCGATGCCCACCTCAAGCGTCAGATTATGGGACGGGAGGTTGTGGTGGCTGTGACGGACGGGAGGCTCGATCTCGGACCGTGGGAACAGATTTTCTACGGCGAGTTCGACGGGGGCAGAAGAAAACGAGTGCTGGTCAAGATCATCGGAGAGTGATCGAGTCCGAACCCGGCAGGTTGTAAGCCTCTCCCGGGTCTTTCTCGACCGGCTATGGGAGGGATGCCCCCAGGGGGCAGGCAGGGGGGGCGTGGGCCTCTTCTCCTCCCTGCCCTCGGGGCTTTACGAAAAGGCTACCGGGCGGGCGTGAAGATCCAATCGTTTCCCTGCTGCACTCGATGGCAATCGATGCAGCCTTTCAACTTGCCGGAAGCCATGGCTTGGCCCTTGGGACCGTACTTGGCCCACCACCAGTCACCCGCCTCGGAGTTGTATCCCTTCATCTTGAACATGGGGGTAACGGCCATCAGGGTCTTCTTGTCCTTCCCGTAGTTCTCCTTGACCAGGATGGCTCCGTCCGGCATGGGCCTTCCCTCCCTGGCTGCCTTCAGGGCAGGGCCGTTGGCATAGATTTTCACATACGCCCCGTGAGGGCTCTTGCCCGGATAGATCCCGTAATGGCCGGGCCAGTAACCCCATCCCGCGTAGGGATCGGTCTCGGTGATGTGGGTCCAGAATTTGGAAGCATACTCCTCCCCTGCGCCCGACAACGCCGCAAAGGCAACCAGGGCAACAGAGACCAGAACGGCAGCCGTGAGACTCTTTTTCATGGGTCCACCTCCTGTGGTTTGAATCGACATTGGTACTCGATACGGGCAGAGACGATCTTTCCGATATTCCCCTTCCTCCCGAGGGGTCCCTCGGCTCTTACGAAGAGCCTTAGTTTAGCATCGCTTTCCGGCAGGGAGGAGTAAATGGGGTGAAGAGTGTATTCGTGTGGTAGAAAGGGTGTATTTGCTCCCTTTGGGTGGCGGGCCACGGAGGTGCCTCGGGCGTGGACGGGGGAGCCGAGCGGGAAGGGGAGAGGTCGTGTTCGTGATTCGTGAGTCGTGTCCGCGAGGAAGGGGCAGGAACTGCCGGCCCGCGAAACCCGAGGGGCCACCACGTGAGCTCAGGAGGTAGGAAACAAGAGGTTCCCCTTGAGAATCGAGAAATATCGTCAGAAATCAAGACACCTTGGAACATGTGCCCCGAAAGGCGGGGGGACCCCTGCGTATTTGGCCCCTTGTCTGGTAGTGCGAAACCCTGTATAAGTATTATGAAGAGTCGGCCCTTGATTGGGTCTTGCCTTGCCGGGAGAGAGCCGGTGCCTCCGTAGCTCAACGGTAGAGCAACTGATTTGTAATCAGTAGGTTGGCGGTTCGAATCCGTCCGGGGGCTTGAGGTGGATACGGGGGTTGCGGGTTTTACCAGCAACCCCCGTTTTTCTCCGGCATGAACGGGAAGGCCTGCTCTGCCAGGGATTCAGGCGACTACCCGCCGTATTCTGTTGATCACTTCATCTGAAAGAGGTGGAGCCTCGCCCGCGACGGCGTTCTGGCGCACTTGGTTCTCCGTCTTTGCTCCGGGAATCGCAACACTCACTGCCTCCTGTGCCAGGATATATTGGAGAGCCAGTTGAGCCAGTGATATTCCGAGGTCGGCGGCGATCGGCTTGAGCCTGTCCGTCTTGTCCACCCACTCGGCTATCTTTTCGGGGGAGAGGGTGTGTGAGCGGTGGTCGTCCCGGCCGAAACGGGTCTCTTTCGTGAACTTCCCTGTAAGGAATCCATAGGCGAGGGGCACGCGCGAGATTATCGCCACCCGGGTCTGGACGGCCCTGGGAAAGAGCTCTCTTTCTGCTTCCCGCTCCAGGAGGTTGTAGTGTGTCTGGATCGAGTCTCCGAAACCGGCTTCGATCTGCTTCAACCCGTCCTCGGGTTTAGCCACCGAGATACCGTAGGCCCGCAGTTTCCCCTGTTCGATCAGCCGGTCCAGGGCCTGGGCAGCAGAGAGAGCCTGCTCGAGCTGATCGTCCGTGCGCGGGGTGTGGAGCTGGTAGAGATCGATATAGTCGGTTCGGAGCCGCCTGAGAGACTCCTCGAATCTGCGAACCAGGAAGTCACCACGGAAGTCTTTACGCCACTCTCCGTTGGCGTCGGTGATATTGCCGCCTTTGGTGGCAATCACCACCTGCGATCTGCGTTTCGCGAAAGCCTCTGCAACGAGTTCCTCACTGTGTCCCCCCCCGTAAGCGTCGGCCGTATCATAGAAGTTGATCCCCGAGTCAAAAGCGGTCTGAAGAGCCCGAAGCGAATCCCCGTCGTCGACTCTTCCCCAACCGATCTGAGTCTTGCCAAGGGCCGCGGGTCCTCCTATGGCCCAGCAACCGAAACCGATCTCGCTCACCCTGATACCGGTCTTCCCCAAGGTCCTGATTCTCATCATCATCCTCCAGCGTCCAGAAATGAAAAGGCCCCAGCCCTGCCGGCAGGTCGACCAACCGGCCCTGCAGCCCTGTTCGACTCCGCTCCGAATCCCGCGGCTTTCCGGTCTTGATGATTGATACTAATTCAATCCCGTCTCCTGGGTCAATAGGTTCCTTTCACGGAGCTTCCTCACTTTCGGAGAACCCCATTGTTCACCTGCGGCCTTGCCGAGGCCGCAGGGTACCTATCGAGTGCCGGCGGACGCCGTCCTGAGCGCGGCCGAAGGGAAGGGCAGAGGAGGGGTCTCCTGTCAAAAAGAGACGACTCGACGGTTGGCTAGTTGCAAGAAGTCTCGATCAACAGATGAGGCAACCCCAGCTTCTTTTCAACGAGTTACCCTGAATGGGGCTCCTGGCTCGGAGCCCATTGACAGGCCGGTCCATATTAGTATATTAGTAATTACTAAATTAGGAGACGGGAGTTGAAGGACGTTGAGAAACTCGTTCGGCTCTTTAAGGCCCTCTCTGTGGACACGAGGGTCAGGATCGTGGCTCTGCTGAGGGAGCGAGCCCTGTGCGTTGGTGCGCTCTCGGCCAGATTGAAGGTCACCCAGGGAGCGGTTTCCCAACACTTGAGGGTGCTTCGGGAGGCGGGACTGGTTCTGCCTGAGAAGAGGGGCTACTACGTCCATTACCGTTTGAACAAGAAGGCCCTTTACAGGTGGAGAGAGGCGGTTGAGCGGCTCCTCGAAGGGGAGGAGGAGACGGCATGCCCTCCTTTTTTGCATGAGGCCCGGAGGGGATCGAAGCGGAGATCCGGTATGGAGAAGAAATGGAAGTAGGAGACAGAGACGAGAGTATCATCGAGGTGAGGGGCTTGTCCAAGCTGTACGGGGAGGTCCGTGCCCTGGAAGATGTCGGCTTCGCGGTGAGGAAAGGAGAGGTTTTCGGGTATCTCGGTCCCAACGGGGCGGGTAAGACGACCACCGTCAACATACTGTGCGGGCTTGTCGAGCGTGACGCCGGGGAGGTGAGGATCTACGGCCTCGACATCCGACGTGACCCTGTGGAGGTGAAGGAGCGCATCGGAGTGGTTCCCGAAGAATCCAATCTCTACCCAGAGCTTTCCTGCCGGAGGAACCTGGAGTACCTGGGCGAGTTGTACGGGCTTTCGCGAAGCTCCCGGCGGACAAGGGCCGGGGATTTGCTCGAGATCTTCGATCTCGCCGACAAGGGCTCGATCCCTTTCCGCTCCTTATCCCGGGGTATGAAGCGGCGTTTGACGGTGGCTGCAGCCCTGCTCCATCGGCCCCAGGTGATCTTCCTGGACGAGCCGACAGCGGGGCTCGACGTGCCAAGCGCCCGGGCCTTGCGCTCCCTTATTCAGAGGGTCAACAGAGAGGGGACCACGGTATTCCTGACCACCCACAACCTGGCCGAGGCCGAATCCCTCTGTAGCCGGGTCCTTATTCTCGTGAAGGGCCGGGTCATGGCTGAAGGGACTGCGGCCGAGATTCGGAGCCATGTGGAAAGGACCAAGGCGGTCTCGCTGGTCTTGTCGGGTCCTGTCGAGGAAGCCTCACTCCGCAAGGCATGCCCGGAGATCAAGGAGGCTTCCTTTACGGACGGTTCGTGGCGGCTTGAAGTGGCCGACATCCATGCCGCTGTGGCCCAGGTCGTGTCTTTTGCCGATCGGCAGGGGGTCAGAATCCTGGAGATCGGATCGAGCGTGCCGAGCTTTGAGGACGTCTTCATGAGGATCCTGAAAGAGAGTACCAGTGGAGGGGGGGCGAATCGGTGAATCAGTTGAGCAAAGCCGTCTCGATCAGCCTGAAGGACATTGAGAGCTACTACGGCAAACCACCCCTGATCACGTGGGGGCTCCTTTTCCCGGCTGTGCTGATGTTTGCCGTCTACGTAAAGGATCCGGCCACGTATCTGGCCGTGGCCCCTGGAATTATCGCCATGACCCTGCTTTTTGGAAATACATCAATGGCAGCCATCGTCGTAACCTTTGAGAAACGGTCCGGCACCTTGCAGAGGCTCCTGCTGGCGCCCGTCACCAACGGCACTATCGTCTTGGGCAAGGCTGCCAGTGCGGCGGCCTATGGCGTCGCCACCTCTCTTGTTATCACGTGGGGGCTTGCCTTTCTGCTCGGCATGAGAGTGGCCAATCCTCTGGTCTTCGGCGCCGGCCTCCTCCTCGGAGCAGGGATATTCTCCCTCATGGGGCTCATCGCATCTGTGATGGTGAGGGAGGTCTTTGAGGCGATGACCCTGATGAACTTCCTGAGATTCCCGATCCTCTTCATCAGTGGTGTCTTCATGCCCCTGGATCTCCTGCCGGCCTGGGTCCAACCCGTCGCCATGGCCTCACCCCTCACCTACGTGGTGGAGCTCCTCCGGTACGGCATCGAGGGACGGTCGTATTTTCAATCGCTATGGATACCCGTTGGAGCCGGGGTGGGGTTCTTGATCGGCACCTTGCTGGTAGCGGGGCCCCTGTTCGGGCGGTATGCAAACAGGTAGTTCGTCCGGCCCGGCCCCGGGTACGACAGAAGGGGGGAGAGGGTTCTCATGGTCTTCTTCTCAGGCAGCCCCTTCCTTGTCCGTGCCGGGCTTGTCTCCTCTCGGTTCGGAGCGGCGCTGTCTCGATCTGTTCTTGTCCCTGTACATCCTCTGGTCGACCAGGCGGACAAAGGCCTCTGTGTCGAAATCCTTCCGGAACTGTGCGACTCCCATGCTGAGGGTCATCCCACCCGGAGATTTCTCTTTGAAGTTCCTCCTTATTCGGTCCCCGATCGATCGGGCTATTTTCCCGTCTGCCTCGGGGAGGATGACGATGAACTCGTCTCCACCGTACCGACAGGGAGAGTCCACGTGTTCTCTGAGGGAGGATCGAAGAACCCGGGCCACGGTCTGGAGAAGGACATCCCCCTTCAGATGGCCGTATCGATCGTTGAATCTCTTGAATCCATCCACGTCGAACATGATCAAGGAGAGCACGCGGCCCTGCCTCTTTGCCCTTTCCATCTCCTGTCTCAGCTTCTGGTAGAAGAACCTCCGGTTGTAGAGACCCGTCAACTCGTCGGTGATGGAACTGAGGTAGAGTTTCTCTTTCAAGGCCTTTTCCCTTTCGATCTTGTAGAGCTTCGCGGCGAGCTGCTCCACGGTGAAGGGCTTGACCAGGTAATCACTGGCTCCTGACCGGACGATCCTGAGAGGGGAATATCTGTCCTGGTACCCCGTAATGATCAGGACGTCCGTGTCAGGATGCTCTCTCCTGATAAGCTCGAGCAGCTCCAGGCCGTTCATCTCGGGCATGGCGATGTCGAGGATGACGATGGGGAAGTGGGTTCGGTCTACAAGCTCGAGAGCGGCCCGGGCCGAATCGGTTTCGCTGCAGGAGTATCCCATCGATTCGACGATATCCCGGATGGTGCGCCGGACGAGCGGTTCGTCATCCACGACAAGGATCTTCTTTCCTGAATTCCCGTCTTTTTCCGAAGTTTCCATGATCCCCCGTGGGCGCCTTTCCCAGCCTGCCTTACTCCCCTGACCAGAGCGAAAAAGAAGGGCTCCCTCTCCAAAGTCACCCTGAGGAGCATGTTGGACTATTTGAGAGCCTCTTTCTTCGAAGCATAGAAATCGCGGTAGAGGCTGAGAGTTTCAAATGTGTCCTCTGCTATCAGCGGGCTTCCGTGGACGATGAGGTGGGCCATGTTTCGGCCTATGCCGGGGCCCATCATGAATCCCTGGCCGCACATGCCCACGGCAAGATACAGGCCCTCCGGTTCCCGCACCTTGTCGCATATTGGGAGGCCGTCCGGCGTCATGGGATAGAGTCCCCGCCATACGCGGCGTACCAGCATGTTCTTCAGGCGGGGCAGCAGACCGATCAACCGCCTGGCAACCACCGGCAGGAACTCGGAGGTCGGCTCCCGGTTGGTTCCACAGACGGGTTCAATGGGAGTGTAGCAGAAGATCAGGACCCCTTCATGATTCTGTGCAAAATAGAAGTTGGAGGTTTTGCCTTCCGGTCCTGGCCGGAGATCGACGACCAGGGGGCCTAAGAACTGTTCCATAGGTGCAGAGATGCCTGCTTCGTGACTGTCCGGCATGACGGGAACGTCGATTCCAGCCAGCTTCCCCACCTCCATTGCACTTGCCCCGGCCGCGTTCAGTACAACGGGGGCATTGTAGGTCTCCCTGTCTGTCGTGATGCCCTTCACCCGGCCCTTCTCGGTCACAAGGGCGACCGCCCTCTCCCCGAAACGATAGGCGCACCCTCGTTCTTTCGACAAACGGAACATTGCGTCTATCGCCAAAAGAGGCGAGACCTGGGCGTCGTCAGGTGAAAAGGTACCCCCCATCAGTCCCTCTGCCCTGATACCGGGTACGACGTCTTCGATCTCCTCCGGGTCGAGCCAATCGATTTTGAGGCCGTAGGATTTCTGAATCGGGAGGAGGCCTTTGAGGGTGTTTTCCTCTTTGTGGGTGTATGCGGGGAAACAGTATCCTCCTTTCTTCCATCCTATATCGTGGCCGTACGTCTCCTCCCACTCGCCAAAGATGCGGAGGCTCTCCTGGCAGAGAAGGATCTTTGCCGCATCCGAGTGGGTGGCCCGGACTCCTCCAATGGCTGCCTTGTTCTGCCCCTGGCCTACCGACGGGTTCGCCTCGACAACCAGGACCCTGAGGCCCTCAAAGGTGAGAAAGAGTGCTGCGGGAACACCTACACTTCCCCCGCCGATGATGATCGCGTCGTAGTTCCTGTTCACCCCTGGTTTCTCTCTCTCCTGGTGTTCGCCCTTTTTTCCGATCTGAGCTTCACTCCTGCAAAAACCCCGAGGGGGACTTCCGTTTCAGGCGGTCGGTGGACCGGCAGGGTCACCTCTTTCAAGTCTATGCCCTCTTCGCGGAAGAGTCGAAGGATAAGTTCCGTGCACGTCTTGCCGCCACAGGCTCCCATTCCGGTACGGAGAGCGGCCTTGATCTGGTTCATGTCGCGATACCCCGCCCGGATCAATGCGAGAATCTCCCCCTTGGTCACCCTTTCACACCGGCAGATAATGGTATCTTCCTCTTGTTCCGGGGGATCGGCCTTTTCGGGTTCGACCGTTTCTCTGAGCCGAACCCCTGCGACCCTGAGGCGATCTTCAAAGGGTACCTCGAGAAGCATCAATCTCCTGCGATCCTGGGAGGGCGCGTCCCGGAAGGCGACGACCCTTCCCGCCCCTACGGGCTCCCCCTCCATCCCTACGGTCCTCACCTCGTCCTCCACGTTGACGGTTCCAGAGGGCATTTCAAAGGGTAGGGTTAGGAGGGCCCGTCTGCGAGCCGGGTCGTAACGCTCGTCCACAAGGACGATCGCCAACCCCGGGCACGCAAGAACACACTGGGCACATCCCAGGCAGGCGTCACCGGTAAATGAGGGGACCCCTGTAAGTGTTCCCTCCTCGATCCTGATGGCGTGTTTGGGACAGGCCTCCGTACAGGGATTGCACGGTATCTCCTGGGTGCAACGTATCAACGGGTAGACCGAGCCTGGAAGGGTGCGGATCTTCAACTCCTTCTCCACCCCCGGTTTGCTCCGCAGGATGGTGAGGATCTCATCCCACTCCCTGGGGATCAGACAGGGCCTGTCGAGTTCCCTGGCGATTCTCCTTCCCTGGATCCGGCCGCTGAACATGGCTGCACTCGCCTCGGCGATCTCTTCCGCGTCTCCGGCGGCCCATACCCTGTATCCATACTCCTTTGCCTTGGTGTAGATCTCGTTGACGGGTGAGAGACCCACGGCGATCAGGAGGGTATCCACCGGGAAAGACCTCTCGGTTTGGGCGATCGGTCGAAAGGACTCGTCTATCCTGCAGATGGTCACCCTTTCGACCTTTCCGTCTCCTTCTGCCCGGAGGATCGTGTGGGACGTGAAGATGGGAACGCCGAGCCTCTTCAATTTGTCCAGGTGGACCTTGTATCCCCCGCACCGGGGGAGGGCCTCGACCAGCCCTACCACGTCGATACCTGCCTGGAGGGCGTGATAGCCTGCGATAAGGCCCACGTTCCCCCCGCCGCATATGAAGAGCCGGTCGGTGGGACGGACGAGATCCCGGTTGACAAGAGTCTGAAAGGCACCGGCCCCATACACTCCCGGCAGGTCGCAACCCGGAAAGGCCAGGGCTTTCTCCCGTGCTCCTGCGGTTACGAGCAAGGCCTCCGGCTTGACCAGGACATACTCGCCCTGTTTCACAACACCGAGCTTTCCATCACAGAAGACCCCCACCACCGGAGAGTCGAGCCAGACCTCCACGAGATCTCGGCCTTCTTCACTCAACCGGTCCGCGAGGAGGGTGGAGATATCGATACCCCGCGTTCCTGCATAACAATCCCTTCTGGAACCGAAGAAGTTGTGGGTCTGAAGGGTGAGCTTTCCGCCCAGTCTCTGTTTGTCGTCTGCAAGGATGGCGGGGACCCCGAATTTGGCGAGTTCTATGGCGGCGGAAAGCCCGGCAGGTCCGCCGCCGACGATGAGGACAGGCACCTCCACGGTGGGTACATCGGCCATTTCCGGCAGCGTGTCGTCCCGGGGGTTCTCTGGACTCCCCTCGCACCTCTGGACCACCATTCCCGGTTTGACCACGGTCATGCAGGCTTTGACCGGCAATCCGTCGGCGATGACCATGCACTGGGAGCACTGCCCGTTTGCACAGTAGATACCCTGAGGCGCTCCGTCCCGGGGGTGACGGCCGAATACCCGGATTCCATGGGCGAACAGGGCCGAGGAGATGACCTCGCCGTGTCTTGCCGTGATGGGGCGCCCGTCGAACACAAATGGGACGTCCCTCCCCTCGGGAATCGGCAGAATCGGGTGTTTTTCTATCCTTCCCATGCCTGTCAATGCAGCCGTGACGCAAGGAGACCAAGGAGATCCTTGACCTCCACAAAGACCTGGCGCCAGGCCTCGGGACGCGTGGCACAGCGGAAATGCAGGATACACTCCCAGCAGGTCGTGACAAGGGACTGAGCACCGGCTGCAGCGGCCTCTCTGAGCCGGTTGACCTGAATCAGTTTGGAATACCCCCTGCAGTTGGTCCAGCAGGATGTTCCGCAACAGAGGGAAAACTCCCTCGTGTTTTCCATTTCAACGAGTTCCAGGCCCGGCACGGCAGAGAGGATCTGCCGGGGTGGCTCGTAGACACCCATGCCGCGGCCCAACCGGCAGGGGTCATGATAGGTCACCCGCTCCTGCCATTCTCCAAACTCCAGCCCTGACAGGCGGCTCGCGAGGATCTCGGTGATGTGAAACACCTCGAAGTCCAGCCCGCCGCAATACTCCCCGTAGCTTTCGGCCAGGGTGTAGTAGTCCTCCGGTGAGGAGACGATCACAACCTTGGCCCCGGACCGCTTGATGGCCTGGAGATTCTGTTCCGCCAGGGTCCGGAACAGCTCGGCTTCGCCGGTCCATAGGAGGTCGTGTCCGGAAAACCGTTCGTCTTCGAGGACGATCGGCTCGATCCCCACCCTGTTGAGCAGGCCGATGGCCGCACGTGCAGAATCCAGCGGTGTTGGTCTCAGGTCCGGCATCACTGCTGCGAAAAAGGGAGCGCCTCCCACCCAATAGAGATACTCCCCTCCCTTCGACCTGACCCTCAGGGGCGGGGCGATCCAGTCGGTCCGGCTGGGTTTCAATCCGGTTCTGGCGTTCAACCGTTGTGCGGTGATGAGAATGCCCCCATGGGTTTCTGTCCCGCGAAATCCCGCCTTCACTGCCATCTGCCGCACATCACGTACAAACCGGGACATGTCCACCTGCCCCCTCGTGATCTCCCGGCAGAGGTGACAGGTGAGGCACTCCCAGACAAGAGGGCTCCGGATAAGCCCCGGCGGGTCCTTTTCCGAAAGGTTGGCGATTCTCTCAGGTGAAAATCCGGGATTGACCCTGGCCACGGGGCAGGCGGCGTTCAGCTTCTCCGCGTCTTTTCTTACAGCCTGGATGTTGCACTGACCGGCAAGGTCCTCTACACTAGTCAATTCGATCCACCCGTGAGATTGGTTCCCAGGCTCGAAATCTCAGAGATGAAATCCTCCACGAGCTCGGCCAGATCCAGGGCTCCTTCGATCGGGGCCTGGACGGTACGAAGGCGGCTGGTCTCTATCCCCAGGAGTGACAGGACCTGGCTGACACGCCGGAGGTTCTCCTCTGCCCTGGCTCTGCCGAACCCGTAGTGGCAGTCCTGCTCGGTGCAACCGATGACCAACACACCCTGGCTCCCCCTTTCGAATGCCCTCAGCACTTCTCCCCCTGTGATCCTTCCAGTACACATGACCTCGATCACTTCGGCCGTCCGTCTGGCACGTTCCAGTCTGAGCGCCGGGTTCCACCGGCACGCAAACACAACGACCGGCCGCCTCCCCTTGCTCTGCTCGATTTGGGCATGGACCAGGCGATCGATTCGGTCAGGGGTGAAGAGGTTTTGCCCCATCGCCCCGGAGGGGCAGACGGCCACGCAAGCCCCGCATCCGCGACACATCTCCTGGTCGACCCTGGCGGTGAAGACCCCGCCGCCCTGGTAGAGCACCCGTGCGGCCCGGTAACCGCAGGTCTCTTCGCACAAGCCGCAGCCCCTGCACCGTTCGGGATCGACCACGGCTGTGAAGACGGACATCTCGTGCGGCCGGGCTCGATATCGAACGGGCACACTGCCCCGGGTCGCAAGTTCTCGGTGCAGCCCCGGTGGCACCCGGACGAGTATTCCCGGCTGCTTCAGCCTCTCTGTTGGGACGAAAGGGGTGGATTCGAGAATCGCCTGTCTCCCCTCACAGAGGGCCAGGCATTCCGTACACTCCATGCAGAGCCCACACCGCATGCACCGCTCGGCTTCGGCTACCGCTTCTGTCTCTGTCAATCCCCTTTCTATCTCTTCAAAGGAGGTCCGTCTCTCCTCGGGGGAGAGCCGGGATCCTGAGATTCGGACGGTCCTTGGCGGGGGTGGAATCTCCAGGGTCAGTTCCTCCGTCTCTGGGGAGATTCTCTCTGAAGGCGATTCGAGGGGAAGCCCCCGGAGGTATCTGCCGATTGAGCGGGCCCCCCGGTGGCCGGAGGCGATGGCCTCCACCACGCTGGCCGGGCCTGTTATGGCATCGCCGCCCGCGAAGACGCCTTCACGGTCGGTGGCCATGGTGAGAGGGTCGGCCACAAGGAGATTCTTCCCCGAGATTCTCAATCCATGCCTCACGCCCAAGAAAGATCTGTCGAACTCCTGGCCGATCGCCGGGATGAGGGCATCGCAGGGGATGACAAACTCCGAGTGCTTGACCGGTACAGGCCGGGGGCGGCCGGTCTCGTCCCTCTTGCCGAGCCGCATCCGGACACACTCGACGCCCCTCAACCGTCCCCCCTCCACCACCAGCCTTACCGGGGCCGCGAGGAAGTCGATCTCGATGCCTTCCGCTTGGGCATCGGCCACCTCCTCTCTGTAGGCGGGCATTTCATCGCGGGATCGGCGGTAGACGATCCTTACCTCCCTGGTACCGAGACGGAGGGCCACCCGTGCCGCGTCCACTGCGGTATTTCCCCCGCCTACAACTACCAGTCTCTCCCCGGGCCTCTTTGCGCACCCGAAGGAGACGTCCCGTAGCAGGGCAGGCCAGTCCACCAGCCCATGGCGGACATCCCTCTCGCCTGGCACGCCCAGCCCCCGCGGTTTCTGGGCACCTGTTGCGATGAACACCGCATCAAAATCCCGGACTATATCATCGAATCCGACCCGTTCGCCCACCCGCTCGTTCAACCTGAGATCAACTCCCAATGCTTCGATAGCCCCGATCTCGGTTCTAAGAATCTCCCTGGGGAGGCGATAGGGTGGAATACCTACAGCCATCATACCACCGGCGACGGGCAGGGCTTCAAAAACGGTCGCCCTGTATCCCTCCCTTGCCAGGTCCGCGGCACAGGTGAGCCCTGCCGGACCGGCCCCTATCACGCCGACCCTGCCACGGTCTTTCTTCTGGGCCCTTAGCCGCGGCAGCAGGCCATGGCGTAGCTCGTAGTCGGCTATGAATCGTTTGAGGGCCGCGATCGACACCGGTGCATCGATCTCTCTCCTGCGGCATTCGTCCTCGCAGGGGTGGGGGCAGACCCTTCCGCAGATGCCCGGGAAAGGATTGGTCCGGCGTACTACTTCGAGGGCCTCGGCAAACCGTCCTGCGGCGATCAGGGATACATAGGCCTTAACGTTGGTTCCCAAGGGGCATTCCACAGAACAGGGAGAGGCCTTGATCGGCTCTACTCGAAAAGGCTTTCCTCCCTTTATGCGGATCGATTCTCCCATCCGGTCAGGCTTCCTGACGGTCCGAATCGGGTTTCACCGTCGGTTATGGGGCCGGCCACGGATCATGTGCCGTGGAAACGGCCTGCCTACTTTTCCTCCATGAACGGGTAGCGATAGTCCAGGGGGGGAACAAAATTCTCCTTTATGGCTCTCGGGCTCACCCACCGGAGCATGTTCCACAGGCTTCCGGCCTTGTCATTGGTCCCGCTTGCACGGCTGCCTCCAAAAGGCTGCTGGCCGACCACGGCCGCCGTCGGCTTGTCGTTGATGTAGAAGTTGCCTGCCGCGTTCACCAGGATCCTCTCGGCCTTTGCAAGGGCCCGGCGGTCCTGAGAAAAGACCGCTCCTGTCAGACCGTAAGGCGAGGTCTCGTCACAGAGACGCAGGGTCTCCTCGTACTTGTCATCCTCGTAGACGTAGACAGTGAGGAGGGGACCGAAGATTTCCTCCTCCATGGTGCGGAATCTGGGATTGGTGGTGACCGCGACAGTGGGCTCGATAAAGAATCCCCTGCTGTCGTCGCAGCCTCCTCCAAAGACGAGATCGGCTTCGCTGGATTTCTTGATCGACTCGATGTAACCGCTGATCTTGGCGAAAGCCCCGCGATCGATGACTGCGGTCATGAAGTTGGTGAAGTCCTCCACGTCTCCCATCTTCACGGTCTTCAGCTCACTGACCATGAAGTCCCTGAGATCCCCCCAGATGCTCCTGGGGATATAAGCCCTCGAGGCTGCAGAACACTTCTGGCCCTGGTATTCGAAGGCACCCCGAATGAGTGCCACGCCCAAGGCCTTCACGTCGGCGCTCGGGTGGGCGACAACGAAGTCCTTGCCTCCTGTTTCTCCAACGATTCTGGGATAGCATCTGTAGCCCTTGATATTCTCTCCCACCGTCTTCCACATGGCCCGGAAGGTCTCGGTGCTGCCGGTGAAGTGGATTCCGGCCAGGTGGGGCGAGGCGAGCACAAGGGGTCCGACTTGGCTGCCGGGCCCTGGCATGAAGTTTATCACACCTTCGGGGAGTCCGGCTTCCTGGAAGAGTCTCATGAGGTGATAGGCGGGGTAGACGGCATTGGAAGCCGGCTTCCAAAGGGAGACGTTACCGACCATGGCGGGAGAAGAGGGAAGGTTTCCTGCTATCGACACGAAGTTGAAGGGGGTCACGGCGAAGACGAATCCCTCCAAGGGGCGGTATTCCATCCGGTTCCACATTTCCCGGGGAGAGTATGGAGGCTGCTCTTCAAAGATCTGCATGGCATAGTAAGCGTTGAATCTGAAAAAGTCGATCAGTTCGCAGGCGGAGTCGATCTCGGCCTGGAAGACGGTCTTGCTCTGGCCGAGCATGGTCGCAGCGTTGAGAACCGCCCGCCACGGCCCGGAAAGAAGGTCGGCGGCTTTTAGAAAAACGGCGATTCGATCGTGCCAGTCCATGGCCGCCCAATCCTTTCGGGCCTTGATGGCAGCCTCGATGGCCATCTCCACCTCTTTCGGCCCTGCCTGATGAAAGGTTCCTATCACGGTCTTGTGGTCGTGGGGGAGGAGGCATTCGGCCACTCTCCCGGTCCTCACCTCCTTCCCTCCGATCAAGAGGGGAATCTCGATGTGCTGGTTTCTTAGTCGCGCCAGTGCGGCCTTGACCGCCTCCCGTTCGGGCGTGCCAGGAGCATAGGTCCCAACCGGCTCGTTCGGCGGCATGGGTATGGTGTATTTCGCGTTTGCCATGGCAAGCTCCTTTCCCTGGAATCTTTACACCCGGGTCGAGCCTTCCGGCTCCTTCCCGGCGAACCTCCCGGCAAGAGTCAGGAAGGGCGAGACTCGGATTCCATGAATCTGTTGAACCGTTTTACGTGCTCCTGGGCAAGAAGGCGGGCCTTTGTCGCCTGCCTCTCTTCCACAGCCTTAACGATCTCACATAGATCCTGGTAGTTCTCTTTCATGTTCTTCTCGCTCTTTGGCAGGTAGCGTTCGTAGTACTGGTTGATATTCTCATGGACCGTCTGCAGGACCGATTCGTATACCGGGTTCCTGGCTATCCGGGCGAGCTCGAGGTGCAGGGCATTGTCGACCTGGATAAACTCATCCCACTCGGAGACTCCCCCCTCAAGGTGGGCCTTTGCCTTTGCCAGCAGGTCTCTCAGATGCTCTATGTCTCTCTGTTCGGCCCTTTCCGCGGCAAGGCCGGTAACGATTCCCTCCACACCCTCTCGAAATTCGGCGAGGTCTCTAAGGGAGACCTTCTGGTATCTCAGCAGTAGGGCCAGACTTTCTGTCACCTGGCGGGTGGTTACGGCCTTCACGATGGGCCCGCCGCCGACGCCGGTCTTGATGGTGATGAGTCCTTTCTGCTCCAATACCCGCAGGGCCTCCCGAAGGGTCCCCCTGCTGGTCTTGAAGGCCTCCTTCAGTTCCCGCTCCCCTGGCAGCCTGTCCCCGGCCTTGAGCTTGCCCTGGAGGATGGCTTCCTGGATCTGATCGATTACGTTTTGGAAGGCCCGACTCTGCTTGGCCTGATGAAAGATCTGATCTGCCGGTTTCATAATGGTTAAACCATTATAATCCCGTCGCCGGTTTTGTCAACTCATGTCGAGTCGCGAGCGCCGGGCCGAAACTTTCCTTCGGATTTACCTACAGGCGGCGGGCCTCTTTCCTCAGGAGTGTCACGCGAGGAGCACCGGTTACCGGGTTCTGATCCACCAGGACCGGGGTTCCGTAGACCGCCTCTATGTTTGCCTTTGTGATTACCTCTCCGGGCTTTCCAAGGGCGAAAATGCTCCCCTCGTTGATGAGCAACACGGTCTTGGAGAATTCTGCTGCAAGGTTGATATCGTGGCTCACTATTACGACGGTGATCCTTCTCTCCAGGTTGAGGGTGGTTGTCAAGTCGTAGAAGGCGATCTGGTGGCGAATATCCATGTTTGCGGTGGGCTCGTCGAACAGGATGATGTCTGTCTGCTGGGCCAGGGCGCGGGCAATAAAGAGGCGCTGTTTCTCACCTCCGCTGAGTTGGTTGAAAGGCCTGTCGGAGATACGGATGGTATCGGTCGCCTCCATGGCCTTTGTGGCGATCTCAAAATCCCTCTTGCTCTCGAATTGAAGCCCCTTCAGATGGGGAGACCTCCCCATGAGTACCACTTCAAGCGCCATGAAGGGGAAGTTGATCTGCGTTTCCTGACTCACGACGGCGACCTTCTTGGATATCTCCTTTCTTCCCATCCTTTCCAGATCGACCCCGTCGATGATCACCCTTCCCTGCTGGGGCCGCATCAATCTGTAAAGGAGCTTCAGCAGGGTTGTCTTGCCCGTGCCGTTGGGGCCTACGATCCCGAGGAAGTCCCCCTTCTGGACCGAGAAACTGAGATTCCTCAGTACCCAATCCTCGTTGTACCGGTATGAGACGTTCTCCACCTCAATCATGGCCGATCAGATGCTTCGAGTCTTCAAGAGGTATATGAAAAAAGGAGCGCCGAAGGCCGAGGTGATCACCCCTACGGGAAGCTCTATGGGAGCGAGAATCGTCCGAGCCAATGTGTCGCAGATCACCAGAAAGGCGGCACCCCAGAGGCATGATGCGGGGATGAGGAGCCGGTGATCAGGCCCGAGAACCAATCTGACCATGTGAGGGATCATGAGACCCACAAAGCCGATCAACCCGCAGACAGAGACAGCCGCGGCGGTGATCAGAGACCCCAGCACGTAGGCCGACTTCTTCACCCGTTCCACGTCCACGCCGAGTTGGATCGCCTCGTCTTCGCCTGCAACCAGGAGATTGAGTCGCCTGGCGAGCAGATAGGCCAGGGAGATTCCTGTTACGACATAAGGAAAGATCAGAGTTACGCCGGCAAAGTCGGCAAAGCTGAAATCCCCCATGAGCCAGAAGACTATCGTGTGGAGGGCTTCATGGCGGGAGATGGAGATGAGAAACATGAGCACGGCCCCGAAAAAGGCATTGATGATCACTCCCGCGAGAAGCAGGGTGTTGGTGTGGACCCGCCGGCCCATCCTGCCCACGTTGAACACGAGGAGCACGGTTCCAAGTGCACCTGCAAAAGAGGCCAGGGGGAGCCCCAATGACATGGCGCCCAAGCCCAGCATCATCGCCAAGACCGCCCCAACTGCTGACCCACTCGACACCCCTAGAATGTACGGATCGGCCAGAGGGTTTCTCAAGAGAGCCTGGAAGATCGAGCCGGCCACGGAGAGGGCTCCGCCCACAAGTGCGGCGAGAAGCACGCGGGGCAGCCGGATTGAGATGATGATGGTATCGCGGATGCTAGACTCTCCCCTGCCGGTGAGGTTCCATACAAGGGCCCTGAGAATTTCGCCCGGGTCGATGGGAATCGTACCGAAACACAGGGAGGCCGTCATGACGAGAGCGAGGGCGGCTCCGAGAACAAGGGTGACAGAGATGGACCTTCTCAGGGTGACGATCATTCTCTTCCCAAGATTTTCCCTTCATCGGGCCGGAGGGGAGGTTCTCCGGTCGCAGTGAAGCCCGGGTATTGCCGGCTGGTCTTGTTCTGATCGGACGGCTCTGGAGGAAACGCCTCTGGATGGATCATCCTTGCCATCTTCTCCAATCCCACCACGATACGCACCGACGGCCGGTCGACCAGGTCCGAGTCGATGGTGTAGAGCCGGTTGTCCTTCACGGCTGGCAGGACATCCCACCTCTTCCACTCTTCGAGCCACCCGGAGTGGTCGGTGTCGACATACATGGAACTGACGATAATGACCTCGGGGGCCTTGAGGATGACCTCCTCGAGGTTGTAGCTGGGGTAGGGGATACGGGCGTCCTTGGCTATGTTGTCTCCCCCGGCCAGGGATATGAGATTGTCGGCGAAACTTCCCCTGGATACGGTGAAGATGGGATCCCGGCCGATCTGGAAGAAGACCCTCGGCCTGTTGAGTCCTCTTACCCGGTGAGAGATCCTTTCGATCCTCTCCCTCATGTCTCGGACGATAGCCCCGCCCCTCTCGCTTCTCCCGACGATCTCGGCGATACGCCGGATGGTTGCCAGTACCCCATCGGTGTCTTTGGGATAGACGACATAGACAGGGAACCCCATGTCTTGGAGCTTTCTCGCCTGGATCTGAGGATTTCCGGCGGCAGTGGCCAGAATGAGGTCTGGTTTCAGGCTTACGATCGCCTCGATATTGAGATTCACGTACGAGCCGACCCTCGGCTTTTCCACCGCAGCCGGTGGAAAGTTGCTGAAACGGGTGACCCCGGCGATCTCGTCTTTCAGGCCCAGGGCGAAAAGAGTCTCCGTGATAGCAGGAGCGAGAGATACGATCCGTTCGGGCGGATAGGCGATGGTCACGGCCCTTCCAAGGGCGTCCGTGAAGACCCGCGTCCCGGCGGCCGCGTGGGCCGCTCCAAAAAGCAGAGCCCCCAAGACGAGGAAAAGCCCGCCTGCGCGGATCCGGCCTTCCCCTTTCCTAGCCATCCTTCCCCTTTCCCAGCCTGAAGACTATCGGCACCTTCACCTTCATTGCAACGGTCTTTTCCCCCCTCTTGCCGGGAATGAACCTCCACTTTCGAACCGTTCTCAGAGCCGACCTGTCGAGTATCCCGTGTCCCGAGGATCCGACAATCCTGATCTCCCGGACGGAACCATCTTCGAGAACCTCCACCAGGAGGGTTACCGTCCCCTCATAGCCCCTTTGGATAGCCTTGCTCGGATACCGGGGCTTGGGGTTGACCGCGTAGTCAGGGGCTGCCTCTACAAGGGGGGCTCCCTCCCCACGGGATGTGAGAGCCCTGTTCTCTTTTTCAGGGTCCTTCCCCCGGCCATGAGGAATAGCCCTCGTGGCGAGAATGCGTTCCAGTGGAAAAATCGGGTCGTTCCCGGCAGGCCCGGCCAGGGGAGGAGACGTCTGGGTGGGCCGTTTCATGGGGTCAGGGAAAGGCCTTTCTACATCAAGAGGACCGCTCTTCTTTATCAGGGTAGGGGGTAGTTTCGGTCTGAGCGGTTGTTTCCGGATGAGGCGTCCGGACCGGAGGCTGCTTTGGATCTCCGGGGTCCTCAGGATCGGCTCCGGGAAGGAGATCCTCTCCTCTGGCGGTGTGGCCTCCGTTGCCGCCCCGGTCTTGACCGTCTGGTAGGTTCGTCTCTCCTGCCCGGGAAGAGCCCTCTGCAAGGTCCTCTGCGCCCGAGTTGAGACTTTCGGAGTCTTATTGGGGGTAGGCTTTCCTGGGCCGGCGGATACCTGTACATAGAGGCTCAGCGAGGTGGGAAGAGGTTCCGGGGACACAACCCGGTGGCCGGCATGACCCGCATACCACAGGAAACCCAGATGGAGCAGCAGGGAAAACAGGAGCCCTGAGAAGAGATCACGTGCCATCACGCTTTTCCTGTGTGTCCAGTGAGACCCGGCTCAGTCCTGCCGAGCGTACCGCGTCGAGGGCCGCAATGATCACCTCGTAAGGGACCCTCCTATCCGCATTGATGAAGACCGGCCGGCCGGGATGAGCCCTCTTTATTCTCTCGAGCCGGGTCTGGAGATCTGGAAGAGAGACCTCCCGCTTTCCCAGAAATACCCTCTCGTCTTCGGTAATAGTAATCGCCACATAGTCTCTCTTGTCGATTTTCCCGGTTCTGGCTTCAGGCAGATTGACCTGGATTCCCCGGTGGACCGTCATGGAAAGCATGGAATAGATGAAGAAGACGAGAAGGAGGAACATGGAATCGATGAGAGGAATCATCTCGATCCGTGCCCGCTTCCTCACGTTCCGCTTGATTCGCATCTAGGTCTCTCCTCCGGCCTCGCAGTTCTGTCTCCGGCTCTGGTTCTTCTCAAAGGCTATCTCGAGACTGCTCGCAAATAGTTCCATCTCCTTTGAGAATCCCTCGATGCGGGAGAGAAAGTAGTTGTGAGCGATGAGGGTGACGATGGCCACGGCCAGCCCGGCAGCGGTGGTGATCAGGGCCTGGGCGATCCCCTTTGTCACGACCTGGGGTTGGGCGATCCGCGCAAGGCCCAGAAGGTCGAAGGAATTGATGATACCCAACACCGTGCCGAAGATGCCCAACAGAGGGGCCACGGTGACTATCGTATCGAGAACATCCAGATAGCGCCTCATCCGCTTCAGGGCTTCATCCGCGGCCATTTCGAGGGCCCTCGGCAGGGAATACTCCCTGTGGGCGATACCGTTGATCAACATCTTGACCACGTAGTCCTTCGAGTTCTTTCCCAAGCTGTAAGCCTCGCCGTAGATTTCCTTCTCGGCGAGCTCCAGGATTCTGAAGGCGAGCCTCCTGTCGCTGTTGTGCTGGATCCTGAGCCAGAAGACCGCGCGCTCGAAGATGATGGCAACCGCCACGATCGAGCATGCCAGAAGGGGATACATGATCGGCCCCCCCCGGGACATCACGCTGAACATCACCACCTCCGCACAAACAAGCCGGTCCACGCAGGGTGACCGGCTCAAGGAGTTACTTAACCCTTCACTGTCTTGCCCCTCGAAGACATTCGTGAAGTATCTCCAGGCAGGTCTTCTGGCTCTCCCAGGTCCCTTTGCCGGCCTTCCCATCCCCAGCGGAGACAGTGACTCTCCCTACCTTGGTGAGCGTTTTGCAAAGGGAACACCCTCTCCCGAATCATCACGGAAGAGAGGGGATCACAGCGGCGGGTCCGCGACGGATTCTCACCGTCTTCCCTTTTCGGTTTCTCCTCGAAACACCTGGAGACAGTGCGCTGTCTGTTTCAGATCAATAAGTATATAGGTCCACAAAAAAGGCTGTCAAGGCCGTTTCTCTCCTGTCTCCGCGATTCGAGCGGATTCCCGCACGTCCGAGCGGGATTCTCACTACGGTTCTTGAGAGGGAAAGGTGTTATCTCTAAGCCAGGACGCTGGGACGCCGCCGGTCTGGGCCCGTTCAAAGTCTCCTGTAAATCCCGATCACCCTACCGAGTATACGGAGATCCGGAGAGTCTTCCCCGAAGCGGAGGCTCTTCCAGGCAGGATTCTCGGGTTCCAGGAGGATAAATCGATCCTCTCTCCGGAGGCGCCGCACCACAGCCTCCCGGCCGGCCAGGGCCAGCACCACGTCTCCCCCCTCCACGGTGGTTTGGGAGCTCACCAAAACCAGATCTCCCTCCAGGATGAAAGGTGCCATGCTTCCCCCTCGAACCCTGAAAAGGAAGACTTCCCCGTCCCCTGTCCACTCTCTGGCAACGGCCACCGTGGCCTCGACGTCTTCTGCGACGAGGAAGGGTCTTCGAACCGCCACCCTTCTGAGGAGAGGCACCTCTCGGGTGTCTGGCCGGAGAGGTTTCTCCGGGAAATCGACGACTTCGATAGCCCGGCTCTTTGCTGCCCTCCGCCTGACAAAGCCCTTCCTTTCCAGGGCCCGCACATGATCAAGAACCGCACGGGGGTAGATGCCGAAATGCTCTCCTATCTCCCTTATCGACGGGGGGAATCCCTGTCTGGCGATTGACTGTTTGATGAATTCAAGTACCTCCCTCTGGCGGCGCGTCAGCTTCATGTACATACCTCTACCCTTAGTTTACTATACAGGTGTTGACCAGATCAATCGGTCGGATAATTGGAGTTTTTTTTTCTGTTTTGGCAGGAGAACACCCTTGTCCCCTCGCTCCTGAGCTCACGCGGTGACCCTATCAAGGTTCGCGGGTGGGGAATTCCTGCCCCTTCCCCACGAACACGACTCACGAATCACGAACACGACCTTTCCCCTCCCCGCTCACCCTTGATGGGTACCCCACCGCTTCCGCAATGTCGCTCTGAGGCAAGGGTGTTCTCCAAAAGTCAGGAAACTCCAGGTCGGATAACACTGGAGTCACGTGCGAGTGGAGGAGATATCTGCCCTGGGGCGCCCAGAGCAAAATCAACAGGCCGCCTCCGAGGTTGACGCAGCCCTGGCCGGCCCCCCTTGGATGAGCGCGCGATTTTGGAGGCGCCATGCCGAGGGTCAAAGGGCCTGGAAAATCAACATCTTGTGTCTGACGCAGAAAAAAATACAATATCTAGTTAAATTGGCTTGACATGGGGGGTGGATGGCGCTACTTATATTCTATGAGAGTTTCCCGGTGATCCTTGTCGAATTCCATCAGGAGGTGACCAATGAGTCAGGGGAAGATGGGGGAGCGAGATCCTCAAAGAGAGGAACCCGAGCAGGATGCGGGTCTTTCCGAGGAGAGGGGGAGGCGGGGAATCGTCCGCCGCTATTTCACGAAGAAGGGCGTCTCTCCCTTTGACACCCTCGAGTGGGAGCGGAGGAGCGCTGCCATCACCAACGAGAAGGGGGAAAAGGTGTTCGAGCAGAGAGACCTGGAGTTTCCCTCTTCATGGTCTCAGATGGCCGTAAACGTGGTGGCTTCCAAGTACTTCAGGGGTATACTGGGCACTTCTGAAAGGGAATCCAGCCTCCGGCAACTCATCGGGAGGGTCGTTGAGACCATCACACGCTGGGGAGCATCACAGGGATACTTCACATCCGGTGACGACCGGGATGCCTTCCAGGACGAACTCTCTCATCTCCTTCTTTACCAGATGGCCTCCTTCAATAGCCCTGTCTGGTTCAACTGCGGCATAGAAGAAAAACCGCAGTGCTCGGCGTGTTTTATCAACTCGGTCCAGGATTCGATGGCCTCCATCCTCGAACTGGCCAAGGTTGAAGGCATGCTGTTCAAGCACGGTTCCGGCACGGGTACAAACCTCTCCTTCCTCCGCTCTTCAAGGGAACATCTGTCAGGAGGTGGAACGGCCTCGGGTCCTGTCTCCTTCATGAAGGGATATGATGCTTTTGCAGGCGTTATCAAATCCGGAGGCAAGACCCGAAGGGCTGCAAAGATGGTGATCCTAAATGCAGACCATCCCGATATCATAGAATTCATAAATGCAAAGAAGGAGGAAGAGAAGAAGGCATGGGCCCTTATCGACGCGGGGTACGACGGTTCCTTCAACGGCGATGCTTACGGTTCCGTCTTCTTTCAGAACGCCAACCACAGTGTGAGGGTTCCGGACGATTTCATGAGGGCCGTCGTGGAGGACGGCACCTGGCAGACCCGTGCAGTCACCACCGGGGAGGTGATGGAGACCTATCGGGCCAGGGAAGTCCTCCGCCTTATC
Organism: Deltaproteobacteria bacterium; assembly: GCA_019308905.1. NCBI lineage: Bacteria > Pseudomonadati > Myxococcota > Myxococcia > Deltaproteobacteria bacterium. Next base: position 10,082 of record JAFDHF010000015.1, on the reverse strand, counting down.
GCGGAGGGGACCCATGTGTGTGGTGATCCCGGCATGCAGTTCGATACCACGATAAACGGCTGGCACACCTGCCCCAACAGCGGGCGGATCAATGCCTCGAATCCCTGCAGCGAGTATATGTTTCTCGATGATTCGGCTTGTAATCTGGCCTCCTTGAACCTCCTGAAGTTCCTGAACGAGGCGGGGGAGTTTGACGTGCAGGCCTTCTGTCACGCCGTAGAGGTCATGATCCTCGCCCAGGAGATCATCGTGGACAATGCCGGCTACCCCACCGAGGCGGTCGCAAGAAACAGCCGCGTTTTCCGCCCTCTTGGACTCGGCTACGCCAACCTGGGCGCCTTGCTGATGGCCCGGGGCCTTCCCTATGACAGCGACTCGGGAAGGAGCTATGCCGCGGCGGTGACCGCCCTTATGACGGGGCAGGCCTATTTGACCTCTGCCAAGATTGCGGGGAGAATCGGACCCTTTGAAGGGTTTGAGGTGAATCGCAAGCCCATGCTCGAGGTGATTCGGAAACACCACCGGGCGGTTTCCAAGATAAACTCCGCCTATGTTCCCCTAGAGTTTCTCGGGGCCGTCCACGAGGTGTGGGAGAAGGCGATAGAGGAGGGGGAGACCCATGGGTATCGAAATTCTCAGGTCACGGTTCTGGCTCCGACAGGAACGATCGCCTTCATGATGGACTGCGACACCACGGGGGTCGAGCCTGATATCTCTCTGGTCAAATACAAGAGGCTGGTGGGTGGAGGGGTTCTCAAGATGGTCAACCGCACCGTCTCCCTCGCTCTCGATCGCCTGGGTTACTCTCAGGACGAGAAGAAGGAGATCCTCGAATTCCTCGACAGGAAGGAGACTATCGAAGGGGCACCCTATTTGAAGGAGAGGGACCTGCCGATCTTCGACTGCGCCTTCAAGCCCCTCAATGGGAGTCGATCGATCAGCCACATGGGCCATATAAAGATGATGGGTGCTGTCCAGCCTTTTATTTCAGGCGCCATATCCAAGACCATAAACGTGCCGAATGAGACCACGGTAGATGAGATCATGGAGGCCTATATTCGATCGTGGGAGCTGGGCCTCAAAGCGGTTGCCATCTATCGAGACGGGTCCAAACGGACCCAGCCCCTGAGCCAGAGAGAGAAGGAGAGCCTCGAGAGAAAGGGGGCTCCGTACCGCCGCCGTCTTCCTGACGAGAGGAGAGCACTCACCCACAAGTTCAGCATCGGGAACCACGAGGGCTACATAACGGTGGGCATGTACGACGACGGGACGCCAGGGGAGATCTTTGTGGTGATTGCCAAGGAAGGGAGCGTGGTTTCCGGTCTGATGGACTGTTTCGCCACAGCGGTTTCCCTGGCCCTCCAGTACGGAGTTCCCCTGAAGGTACTGGTGAACAAGTTCGCCCACACGAGATTCGAACCATCTGGATTCACGAAGAACCCTCAGATCCCCATTGCAAAATCCCTGAGCGACTATATCTTCCGCTGGCTGGCCTCGAGATTCCTGACCATGGAGGAGCAGGCGGAAGTGGGGATCCTGGCCAATCCCCCGGCCGGGGGGCGGCAAGGGGAGGCAGAAAGGGAAAGGGAGAAGGGTTTTGCCTTTGCTGCCCAGGAAGACGCTCCCCCCTGCCCGGAATGCGGGTCGATTATGGTCCGGAACGGCTCGTGTTACAAGTGCCTGAACTGTGGTGCCACCAGCGGGTGTTCGTAGCCGTAATGGATGGATCTTCCGGTTTAATTCAGAGACTTCCGGGAATTTATGAAGGTTATAGAACCCTGTTTCGAGATTCTTGATCCACTGGACGGAGATTCGATTCTCCGCAAGATCGAGCAGGCCGGGAGAACCTGCTACAGGTCAGAGGATCGGATAAGTGCAGACTCGGCTCCGGCTTTTGTGAGGCGACTTATAGCCGCAGGCCACCACAGCGTGCTCGAGCACGTCTCCATCACCGTGAGGTTTACATGTGACAGGGGAGTGACCCATGAATTGGTCCGGCATCGTATCGCCTCCTTTAGTCAAGAGAGCACCCGCTACGCCAATTACGGCAAGGATAGATTCGGAAGGGAGATCACCGTAATCAAGCCGCCTTTCTGGCCTGAGGATTCTCCTGCTTACAGGGAATGGTACGAGGCGATGAAGGCGGCCGAGGCTCACTACATGCGGCTCCTCGAACAGGGGGCGACGCCCCAGGAGGCACGAGCCGTTCTTCCGAATTCTCTCAGGTCGGAAATCGTTATGACCTGTAACATCCGGGAGTGGCGGCACATCCTGGCACTGAGGTCCGGTCCTCAGGCACATCCTCAGATGAGACAGATCATGGTCCCCTTGCTCGAAGAGTTCTGTCGAAGGATCCCGGTTCTCTTCGACGATCTGCGACCGGTCCGTAAGGGGAAGTCTTCATAGAAAAAGGCCGTCTCCTGGTTGGACCTGGAGCCCAGGATCTCCCCTGCAGAATGACATGAAGAGAGTGCCCCAAAAGACCGTTACCTTCCGATTCGAGGAGCATACTCTCCCCAATGGCCTCTGTGTGCTCGCCCTGCCCGACAGGACCGTCCCTGTGGTGAGTTTTCAGATTCATTTCGCCGCGGGCTCCCGGAACGAGAGACCGGGAATCACCGGTATCAGCCATCTTTTCGAGCACATGATGTTTAGAGGGTCGAAAGAGCTCGGCCCTGAGGAGTTTTCGAGAATAATTCAGGCAAACGGAGGAACCACCAATGCCTTCACGACCACTGACAACACCTCGTACTTCGAGAATCTTCCTGCGGGGAAACTAGAGCTGGCCATGCACCTGGAGGCAGAGAGGCTCGAAAACCTCAGGATCACCGAAGAGAACCTTACCACGGAACGAGAGGTGGTCCGGAGCGAGAGGAAGTATCGGACCGTCAACAGCCCTTTCGGCCTGGTCATGGAGGAGCTCTTTGCAGTGGCCTTCCACATCCATCCGTACCGCTGGCCCGTGATCGGGTGGGACCAGGACATAAGGAATCTCACTCTCCAGGACTGCCTGGAGTATCATCGAGTACACTATGCCCCCAACAACGCCGTTGTTGCCATGGTGGGGGATCTCGACCCCGACAGGGCCTTTTCCATGATGGAGAAGCATTTCGGCCATATCCCCTCTCAGCCTCCTCCCGTTCCCCTTCAGGTCAGGGAGAATCCACAGAGAGGAGAGAGGCGGACGATCTATAAGAAGGTTGCCCAGACTCCTGCTTTTTTTGCGGGTTTTCATGTTCCTCCCGTTACCGACCCGGATATTTTTCCCCTGCTGGTTCTCACCTCGTTGCTCTGCCACGGCAAGTCGTCCCGCTTCTATCAGAGGTTCATCAAGACCGGGAGGGCTGTGGAAGCCAAGGTGGAGCTTGGTCCGCCCCCCTTTCTCACCATGGACCCGGGGCTCCTTGTCACGGCCGTTGTGGCTTCGCCGGATGAGGATATCCAGATGTTGGAACGCGATGTCTGGCAGGAGATAGAGTCCGTGAGGAGAGACCCCGTCGACGAGGCGGAGCTTGACAGGAGCAAGAAGAAGCTGCGGTCATCCTATCTCATGAGCCTCCAGACTCACTTCTACAAGGGAATTACTGCTGGGATCTACAGGATTCGGGCCGGGGATCACAGCTGGATTAATCGTGTTGAGCCGTCCTATCTCTCTGTGACGGCTGAGGATGTAATGAACGTGGCGAACCGGTACCTGCACGAGGACAACCGGACGGTGGTCACCCTGGTTCCTGTTTCTCCCCGGGAGAGTGAGAAGTGGGGAGAATACGAATGATGAGGCCGAGGTGCAGGCCATGCTTGAAGGAACCTTGCTGCCGAACCTCTCCCATGGATCCGTGATGACTGAGAGCTTGCGTGATGGAATCGGTCAGGCTTCCTGAGATTCAGAGTCAGACCCTTGGTAACGGGATGCGGGTGCTTGCCGTACGGGACCGGAGGCTTCCCCTTGTCACTCTCGTCTTGATGGTCAAGAAGGGAGCTGAGGCGGACGAGGAGGGCAGAGCAGGACAGGCCGATCTCGCCCTGGAAATGCTGACTCTCGGGACGGAGAAGCGGACGAGCCAGCAGATCGCCCTCGATGTCGACTCCCTGGGGGCGCACCTCGCATTCTACTCGGGTTGGGACGCGAGTTTTGTCGAGATCGAGGGTCTCTCAGAGGATCTGCCCTCCTTGGTTGAGATTATTTCGGATCTGGTCCTCCACCCGACGTTCCCGGAGCCTGAGTTCGAGCAGCTCAAGAAGAGGCGCATTGCGAGTCTTATCCAGGATCAGGACGAGTCGGAGATCGTCGCCGACGACCAATTCACCGAGTTGGTCTTTGAGGGGACCCCTTACGGTCATCCACGCCGGGGCACGGTCGATTCCCTGAGGAGGCTCGCTCTGGATGACCTTGAAAGGTTTCACCGCAGACATTTCGTGGCAGACCAGTGTGTGCTCATGATCCTGGGGGATATCGACTTCGAGGAGTCCTTCATGAGGACCGAGGAGTTCATGGGTCCCATGGAGAGCGGTCAGGCCTCATCTGAGCGGAAGGCTTTCCAGGTCCCCCACAGAGCCCAGCGGAGGATCCGGATCATCCACCGCCCGGACCTTACGCAGAGCCAGATCCGGATGGGCCATCCGGGCATCGAGAGGACCAGCCCTGACTTTCACCGTTTTCAGGTGGCCAACTACATACTGGGAGGGGGTGGGTTTTCCTCCCGCCTCATGGAGAGGGTCCGCTCCCAGAAGGGGTATACCTACGGGATATCGAGCAGTTTCAAGGCGAGGAGGTCTCCGGGACCTTTCGTGATCTCGACCTTCACGCCCAATGAAAACACAGGGGCCGTGATGCTGGAGATTCTCGAGGTGGTCGAGGCCTTTGTCCGGGAGGGTGCAAGGCAGGAGGAACTCGAGGGAGCGAAAAACTACTACCTCGGCAGCTACCCCTTCAGATTCGAAACCCCGGCCAAGATCGCCAGGGAGATTCTGGAGGTCGAACTGTACGGGCTGGGCCTTCAGAGCCTTTCCAACTATCCCTTGAGGATCTCAGAGGTCACCCTGGCAGACATCAGCCTCACGGTCAAGCAACGCCTTTTCCCTCAGGGCTTTTCGGTGGTGATCGTGGGCAATGGCGATCTATTCAAGCGGCAGGTGGAAGCGATGGGGGATGTTGAAATCATCGACTTTCAGAGACTCGTCGCGCACAGGAGCGAGGGGTGAAAGGGCCGTTGTGGTCGCTCTCGCAAGGCCCTCGATGGGGATTCCACAGGGAAGGTTTCATCCCGTCGGAGGTCGGCGGATGGCCCTTCTTGCCGGGCCTCGGGCCGGATGGGATGTAAGACCGATCAACCCGGACCATCTGCTTCAAGACCTGTACTTCAAAGCCTCACGGACCACGAGGATGAGTTTCTCGGTATTGAAGGGTTTGAGGACATAGTCGTAGGCGCCTTCCTCCAGGGAGTGGATTCCATTGTCCACGGTTGCGCAACCTGTGAGGATGATCACGGGGAGGTGCTTCTTCAGCTGATGGGTCATCTTTAGGAGCTCCAGTCCGTCCATCTCCGGCATCTTCATGTCTGTGATCATGAGATCGAAGTGACGAGCCGTGGTGAGCAGGTCTATGGCCTGTTTTCCATTTGCGGCTGTCTCCACGTCGAACCCCGCAAATACCAGGAGGTCTCGGAGGACCGAGGCGATCTCTGGTTCATCGTCTACAACCAGTATCCTGGCCTTTGATTTGTGAATGCCCGACTGTCTCATCATACTGCGGATCACTCCCTCACGGGGGATCTCTCTTTCTCTTCTAAGGATCTGGACCTGTTCCATCTTGCCGCCTCCATTGGGTTCGCCTGTGAGAAAGCAATTTCTGTACCAGGGGGACAGAAATCTTCTTGTACGACTAACTTGTTGAATTGAAAGGGATTATTCTTTGTGCCAGGGCTTTCCGGACAATGGGGCTCCGGGAGGACCCCCCGGTCTTGCCGAGAATTGGTACTCCCTCGCCGAGAATTGGCACCAGGCGGTGCTGCAAGCTGGAAAATCAGAGAGACGAGTCTTCCGGGGGAGGACTGGCTATTTCTTCTTTTCCGAGAAGAAACCCCACCTCGATTTCTTTGGGTGTTCCACCTCGGGTTCCTCCTCGCTCAGCTCTGCAAACTCCTTGAGCAATTGTTTCTGCCGCTCGGTGAGATTGGTCGGAGTCTTGACCACCACCTGAATGATCTGGTCTCCCCGGCCGGGTCCCCTCAGGTGTTTGACCCCTCCTCGCCGTATCCGAAACACCTCTCCCGAGTTTGTGCCTGGTGGAATGTCGATCTGTTTCGTTCCTTCCAGCGTGGGAACCTCGACCCGGGTTCCCAGGGCGGCTTGGGGAAAGGAGATGGGAATCTGGCAGTAGATGTCGTCTCCCTCTCTCTCAAAGAATTCATGGGGTCTGACGTGGATGATCACATAGAGGTCGCCCGGCGGTCCTCCATGGATGCCTGGTTCCCCTTCACCTTGAACCCTCAGCCTCGATCCCGTATCCACACCTCCCGGGATCGTGAGATTGATCTTCCGCTTCCTCTTGATTCTCCCCGTTCCCCGGCATTCCTCGCAGGGCCGCGTGATGACGCTTCCCTCTCCTCCGCAATGACTGCATGTACTGCTGATAGTCAGGAAACCCTGGGAATGCGTGATCTGCCCGGTGCCGTGGCAGTAGGGGCATTGAGAGCGTGATGTTCCGGGTGCAGCTCCGGTGCCTTTGCAGAGCGGGCAGCTCTCGGTCTTCGGAATCTCGATCTCTACCTCTGTTCCGAACGCGGCCTCTTCAAAACTGATGGTCAGATCGTACCGAAGGTCCGCCCCTGCCTGGGCATAAGTACGGGCCCTGCGGCGAGCCGTGCTGCTGATTCCGAAAAAGTCTTCGAAGATATCGCTGAAGCTCGAAAAGATGTCCTCGAAACCCCTGAATCCGGTGAAGCCGGTCCCTTTCAGGCCTTCGTGGCCGTAGAGGTCGTAGAGCTCTCTCTTCTGGGGGTCCCTCAAGACCTCATAGGCTTCGGCAGCTTCTTTGAACTTCTCTTCGGCTTCCCTGTTGCCTGGGTTGCGGTCTGGGTGATACTGGAGGGCGAGTCTCCGGTAGGCCTTCTTGATCTCATCCTCGGTGGCGTTTCGTGAGACACCAAGGATCTCATAATAGTCTTTTTTGACCATAAGCTAGTGCTTTGGAGCAAGCCCGGGTATGGGCAAGAGAAACAAGGTGGACCGCTTCCCACCCTGGTCCACCTTGTCCCCTTTCCTCCCTGGGGAGTGTTGTCTTAGTACATTCCGCCTCCTGGAGGCATGGGCGGGGTAGGAGCCTTTTTCTCGGGCTTTTCGGCCACAATAGCCTGGGTTGTTATCATCAAAGAGGCTACACTGGCAGCATTCTGCAAGGCCAGCCGGACCACCTTGGTAGGATCGATGATCCCTGCCTTGACCATATCTGTATACTCCTCCTTTGCCGCATCAAACCCGAAGGCGCCCTTTTCGCCCTTGAGTTTCTCGACGACCACAGACCCCTCCATCCCCGCATTCTCTACGATCTGGCGGACCGGCTCCTCCAGCGCTTTCTTGACGATATTGATCCCCGTCTGCCTGTCGGCATCGTCCGTCTTCATCTTGTCCAGAGCCTCCAGGCACCGCAGGTAGGCCACCCCGCCTCCGGGAACGATCCCCTCTTCGACGGCCGCTCTGGTGGCGTTGAGGGCGTCTTCAACTCGGGCTTTCTTTTCCTTCATTTCCGTCTCCGTCGCAGCGCCCACGTTGATTACGGCGACACCACCCACGAGTTTGGCCAGCCTCTCCTGGAGTTTTTCCCGATCGTAGTCAGAGGTCGTCTCCTCTATCTGGGTCCTGATCTGTTTGACTCTTCCTTCCAGAGCCGAGGCATCTCCCTTGCCCTCGACGATCGTGGTGTTATCCTTGTCGATGTTGATCCGCTTGGCCTGTCCGAGGTCGCTCATCGAAACGTTTTCGAGCTTGACACCCAGGTCCTCGGATATCACCCTGCCCCCTGTGAGGATGGCGATGTCTTCGAGCATTGCTTTTCTTCTGTCTCCGAAACCGGGGGCTTTGACTGCGGCACACCTGAGGGTGCCGCGGATCTTGTTGACCACCAGGGTGGCCAGGGCCTCTCCTTCAACATCTTCGGCGATGATGAGGAGGGGCTTACCGGACTTGGCGATCTGCTCCAGGATGGGCAGCAGATCCTTCATATTGCTGATCTTCTTCTCGTGGAGCAGGATGTAAGCATCTTCGAGTTGAGCCACCATCTTCTCGGCGTCGGTGACGAAATAAGGGGAGAGGTAGCCTCGGTCGAACTGCATTCCCTCGACGATGTCCAGGGTGGTCTCCATGGACTTGGCTTCCTCCACGGTGATGACCCCCTCTTTTCCGACCTTGTTCATGGCTTCGGCGATGACGTTTCCGATGGTCTCATCGTTGTTCGCCGAGATCGTACCCACCTGGCTGATCTCCTTCTGCTCTTTGGTCGGCTTGCTGATCTTCTTCAGCTCCTTGACCACCTCCTCGACGGCCATGTCGATTCCCCGTTTCACGTCCATGGGGTTGGCCCCTGCCGCGACCACCTTGTAACCTTCCCGATAGATGGACTGGGCCAAGACCGTGGCTGTCGTGGTTCCGTCCCCGGCAGTGTCGCTGGTCTTGCTCGCCACCTCTTTGACCATCTGGGCTCCCATATTCTCGAACTTGTCTTCAAGTTCTACCTCTTTGGCAACAGTAACCCCGTCCTTGGTCACCGTCGGGGACCCAAAGGACTTCTCCAGGATGACGTTTCTCCCCTTGGGCCCGAGGGTCGCCTTGACCGCGTTGGTCAGGATGTTGACGCCTTCAAGGATCTTGGTCCTTGCGTCTTGGTCAAATTTGAGTTCTTTTGCCGCCATTGTCAAACCTCCGTTTCTGTCGGATAAAAAGTGGAGTTCCTACTCGACTACACCAAGGATGTCGTCCTCTCTCATGATGAGGTGCTCTTCCCCCTCTATCTTGACCTCTGTTCCTGCGTACTTACCGAAGAGGATCCTGTCGCCTTCCTTCACATCGAGGGGCTGCACCGTCCCATCTTCCCTGACTTTCCCCTTACCAACGGCGATAACCTTACCCTCAATGGGTTTCTCCTTTGCTGTATCCGGGATGATGATGCCTCCCTTGGTCTTCTCCTCCTCCTCGACCCTTTTGACGATTACCCGATCCTGCAGTGGCCTGATTTTCATCGCCTACATCTCCTTTCTAAAAGGTTTGTTTCCCGAACGCCGTAAGAGGCTCGAATTTCTCAAAAGCTAATCATCCCCTCCGACCTTGTCAAGTTTTCCACGCTCAGACATCCCTGTATCCCGCCTTCTTGTAATTCTCCATGGCCCGGGCTTTCAGGTCCTCCCTATGGGTTTTTTCCGCCTCCTTGTCGGCCAACTCCGCCGCGTGACTGTACATCCCCTCCTTTTCATACTCCCTGATCCGGGTTTCGACCGTGCTCGGTCCTCTATCGACCATCCTGAAGCTGACCGGCGAAAAAACCCGCCCCACAGGAGAACTACAGAAGGGGCAGAACCTCAGCGGATCATCATGAATCGGCTTGATGACCTCGATTCCTTTTCGACAGCGACGACAGCCCCTGTGGCCGTCGGCAACCCTGTACTCATAGATAGGCATGAGCCTCCTCTCAGAGAAGCAACAGCCCGACGAGCCACCGACCGTGAAGAAATTAATCACCGCCCCGGCTTTTGTCAAGGAAACGGGAGTCTCGCATTCCCGGACCTTTGCAGCACGTCGATGTCCCCTAGCGAAACCGGGGGAAAAGGCGAGGTAACCCCGGTGAGCCACTTGGTCGAATGGAAAACCTCTTGTTGCTCCGCTCCTGAGCTTGCGCGGTGACCCCTCGGGTCTCCCGGGTGGGGGATTCCCGCCTTTTCCCCGTGAACACGACTCACGAACACGACTCACGAACCACGAACACGCCCCACGAACACGACTCACGAACCACGAACACGCCCCACGAACACGACTCACGAACCACGAACACGAATCACGAACACGCCCTCTCCCCTTCCCGCTCAACCCCGACG
>JAFDHF010000014.1 GCA_019308905.1 Deltaproteobacteria bacterium | reverse complement strand
GAAATGATGGGTACCATGCGGCTTTCGCAATACTGTTCAAGGACAAGGGTGTTCTCCAAGATCGGGGCGACTCCGGGTCTTGGTTGGTTGATTGAGTCAGTTCCCTCGTTAGGATCTTCCTTCCAGACCTGTTTGCGACCTCCCCTATGACAGCGGCTTGTTTCGAGCCTTCTTCACGGATTCTTTTCGGCAGAATATCTTCCTCTTCAGTTGGCATAGAGAGGGGCGGCTCTTCCGGCGTGGGGGTAAGTGGGTGCCGCCCAGACGTTGAATCAGGGAGGAAAACCCTGGGCCGAGCCGACAGAGGGCACTCAGGGTATTGCTTGGGGCTGGTGGAAAGGCATAACCCAAAGCCTTTGGTTCGAAGGCACGAGCCGTGTTCCGATCCGCCGCCACAAGAGCCCAAGATGGATCGTGATTGACAATCAATTAAACTCGCCTTATACTTTTAGAGGAGTCAAACTTTATTGGGTTGGTCTAAACCAAAGACGGATCACGGGGGGAATGCGTATCCTCGCCGGGAGAGACCTTATCGGCTACCCCCCTTGCCGGTTGAAAAACCTGAGAGTGGAGGTGCACCGGTCGAGAAGTCTGACCCATGTGACGCGATTTTTGGATGGAAAGGCTGCGGATCGTATTGCGGTGTTGTTCCTGAGGCCCAACTCGTAGAGTTGGTCCGAGTGGTTCGGACAAATACAGACAAAATGGAGCAAGGTGAGTCATGCCAGTTTCCAGTCAACCGCGAATAATAGTTTTCACAGGCTCCTCGTGTCCCTGGTGCAATAGGGTAAAGGCGTACCTGAAGGAGAAACGCTTCAGGTTTCGAGAGGTGAATGTTGAGAGGGATCGGGATGGGGCCAGGGAGTTGCAGCGCAGAGGTATTACGGGTGTGCCGGTTGTCTTGATCGGAAGCCATACCATAGTCGGCTTTGACAAGGCAAGGATCGATAAACTACTGGGAATCAAAAGCTAGGAATGAAGATTGCTCAAAAGGGAGATTAAGGCCTTTTGAGGGTCGGGTCTCAGTTGAACCCGAAGAGGTTGAAGAGAGCAGAACCAAGAACGGGATAATCATCCCTGACACGGTGAAGAAAAAACCGAGAAGAGGCAAGGTTGTCGAGGCTGGAATCAGATGAATAACCTGGAAAAGGCCTTAAGTAAATTCCTAAACGATAGTAAGCTTACAGGTCTCTTGGCACAAGTTCTAGCCTGTGCGTGTGAAAAAGGCAGAGTCTCCTATCATGACGTAGAGAGGATAGCTAATGATAGTCTTGAGGATGTTTTACTCCTGGGCAGCGAATGGAGGCTGCTTCTCCCAGTGAAGACACTCAAGAGCGGTGCATGGGAGGACCGGCTACTCCCAGCTGCGCCGGGTGACTTGTATGAAGTGCCTAACATCATAAAATATCTGCTTGAAGATGCCGGCAAGACAGGTTCCTGGAACTCTCAATATGCCATAATTGAAGTCTTCAGGGAGATGGGCGAGCCAGCGTGGGAGCGGATGCCAAGACTGGTCGAAGGGTTGTGGGACCAGGCTAGAGATTACCGGATTACGGTATTTCAGATAGAGAAGATATGCTGTGAGCTGGGTCTGGGAGACAGGGTTGATACTCTGATAGCCGAGCTCAAGGGAAGTGGGGTGATGAGTCCCAAACTGGGCTCATTGGCCGAAGTCTCCCGGACAGGGATGCCTATCTATGAAGTAAACCCATCGCTATTCGTAAAAGAGGGGGAGAGGCAATAGGCGGAAGATGCTGGTTGAGGTGAGATGATGAAGACGCCATCAGGCTGAGCACGAATCTAGGAAGGAGCGCTCCGGGTGGAGAGAAAAAGGACAAACAATCAGAAGGAGGGGAAGGAGGAAGCGAAGATGCAGATCAAACCTTTTGAGGATCGGGTCTTGGTTGAGCCACAAGAGCTTGAAGAGAGCAGAACCAAGGGCGGGATAATAATCCCTGACACGGCGAAGGAAAAACCAAGAACAGGGAAAGTTGTTGAGGTTGGAACCGACGAGGGGCTTGCCGAGAATATAGAGGTGGGAGATAGAATAGTCTTTGCCAAATTCACGGGTGACGAGATTGAATTTGAGGGCAAAAAGTATCTGATAGTTTCCAGAAGCGACATACTCGCCGTAATTAAATAGGCCACTCCGGAAGCAGCAGGATCGACCCTGGCACAGGGCAACTTATCAGCCGATAGACGAGGGGCTTATTGAAAGGGATAAACGAGGAGGGAAGTATGAGCAAGGTGATTGAGATAACAGACCAAAACTTTGAGGAGGAGGTTCTGAACTCGGAACTCCCCACAGAGGTTGATTTCTGGGCCCCTTGGTGTGGCCCCTGTATGATTGTCTCACCGATATACGACAGGCTTTCGGAAGAGTATGACGGCAGATTCAAGTTTTGCAAGATCAATGTGGATGAAAACCAGCGTACGGCGGCGAAATATCAGATTATGAGTATACCCATGCAGATGTTTTTCAGTGACGGCGAGAAGGTCGACGAGATCCTCGGTGCGGTTCCTGAGCAGACAATCCGGACGATGATTGAAGATATTCTCAAATCGTTCCCAACTGATGAAGCGGGAAGACTCAAAGTGATTTTCACCTCATGGGTTGAGCATAACAAAAAGCATAGGGAGCAGTTTAGCAAATGGCTGGAGAAAACTGAGAAGCTGGGGGGCAACCCGCTCTATGATGGCGCGATGCAAGCAGTACGACAAATGGAGAACGCCGATGCGAGGTTGTCCGAAGTCTTGGTCCGGTTACAAGAAGAGGGATAAACAAGGTAAGTATCGGCCTTTTGCCTTATTGGAATGGATATGCGGAGGTCGAAGAGTCGCTTCTTGAGTTCCTCCTCCATGACTTTCATACCGTAAAGGGATCCAGAGACTCTGCCTTTGACCAGGTGTAGGTCGAAGAAACGAGAGACGTCGGCAAGCCCGGTGAGTTGCTTGAATTTCAATCCTTTACGATGTGAAGCAGTTTGAGTAGAAGCCTTAGGAAGTTGTGGTTTTTCTCCGCACAAAAACTCCGAACCCGATAAGCAAAGGAAATATTGAGATGAGATAGAGGATGTCGGCCCTCTCCTTTTTCAACGCGATAATGTTTCTTGTGCTCTTTTCCAGTGGCTGCCCCTCCTTGTTTTCCAATCGGAATGTGTATTTTCCCTTTCCAGAAGGGGGGGGGAAGACTATCTTGTGCGCCTCAAAGGTGGGCGTCGTGTCTGGGAAATCCTGGGCTTCATAATCCAAGATCCTGTACCCCAGCTCCGGCCCCGGAATGTTCCTGACGAGATAGGGCTTTCTCTCCTCCTTTGCCACCACGCGGCTTCCGGCGAGCAGTGCCAGCCGGACCTCCTGGATGGGGGATATGTGGACCCAGATCCACCGGTCAGGATTGCCCTTGTTCTGGGGATCCTGGAGCTTCCTGTAGAAGAGTTCGTTGTATTCATCCTCGTGAAAGGGACGGACGTAAAGGGTGTTCTCCCCTGCTGCGTAGAGAGTCTCAGCGGGATCGTTGGAATTCTCCGGTTTTGTCCACTTGTTTGCCCGGATGATTTCATAGCCGACCCCGCCGGCTCTCCTCCGGGTGAAGACCACGAGCCTCTTTTCACTGTCCTCGATGATCGTGCCGTCTCGTGCTCTCATACGTATCTTGTAGAGGCCTTCCGGAAGGTTGAGGACGAAGTCGCGGCGCAGAGAGGTGACATCGAACTCCGGTCTCTGCGGAGGGGTGGGTTTCCGGGGCATCTCGGCCCTTATCTCATCAGGGTCGAGCTTCTCTCCGGCCTTCTTTCTCCTTTCGAGATCTTTCACATAGGCAAGGATTCTCTTCCTGTACTCCTGGTTGGCTCTCTGAAATTTGTCCATCCTCGTGTAGTAATCGGTCAGGGGTTTTTCGTATTTCTTGAAAGTCGCATAGGCATCCCTGCCCACGTGCATCTCGGCAATCCCCTTCATGAAGCCCTCTGGATAGAAGAGCATGTAGTCCTGCTTCTGGTGTGATTGGATCACCCGCCCCTCTCTCAAGATCTCAAGGCTTCCCTCTATCTCCTCGTTCAGCTTCTTGAACGCGGCCACATATTTGCCGGTGATCGGCCAAAAGTAGACCAGTGTGGCCCGGGGCGAGAGTGCATTGTTCTTGCTGGCCATCATGTAAATCGTCTCTTCACTGCGGGGAACGAAGGCCTGGGTGTATCCTCTCCCGTCGAAAAGGCTCATGCGGTAGACCAGTTCTTCATGGAACTCGGGGACATCGGCCCGAGCAGGCAGCGGCATGAGTCCGAGAAGAAGAAGCAGCAAGAGCGACGGAGGGAGTCTTCTCATCCGCGAACCCCCTTCCTCTCCAACGCCAATACGGCAGCTACCATGAAAGCAGCCGAATAGGCGAGTGAATGGAGAAGATTCAACCCATACAGGCGGGCGCTCTCCACGTGGATCGACTCCATGCCCCTTTTGAGATAGGAGAAGGGGGAGATCCATTCCGTACCCTTGAAGAGTACACCCAGTGCGGCCCTCAGATACTGCTGCGATGGAGAAAGAGCCGCTTGGTCGAGCCTGGTAAGCATGGTATGAGAAACCTGGATGGCGACAAACACCGAAAGGAGGGCCACAAGCCAGACAATAGAGGTTCTTGTCTTTGAAGTCAGGGAGGATATGAAGAGGCTGAAGCTGATAACGCACGACATAGAGAATATGGATAGGAAGACGGCCTTCACGAGATTCCAGGACAAGGCCAGATTGGTCAGCATGGATACGGCGATAAAATAGAGAACCAGGAGGCAGATAACGAGGAGATAGATGACGAGGTCGGCCAGAAACTTGGCTGCCATATATGACAGGGAGTCGACGTTCCCATAGAAGAGAACCTCCAGGGTTCCCTGGTCCCTCTCGCGGGAGATAGAAACGACCGAGATTACCGCCAGATAGAAGGATATGACCACCAGGGAAATGAGAAGAGGGAAATTCAAGGGGTCCGAAGAGATGAGGATGTCCTTCTCCTTGATCGCCTCAACGTAGTTCTTGAGAAGGAAGGAGGAGGCCAGGAAGGAGACAAAGATCGCCACGTAAGTTCCCCAGCCCCTGAGATTGGAGAGCAGATCCCTTCGAGTCAAGGCGTAGACCGTCTGGAGAGCCGATGAGAATCTACCGCTCATTCTGCGACACCTGCCTGACCAGTTCGACCCGGTCGGTCGTATAGCGAAAATCGCCCTGAGGTGTATGGAGAACAACCTCGAGGACCCCGCTCTTTTCTCGTTCGGGATTGACCGTTATGCGATCCCAGGGAATGATTCCCTTGTTCTTGGCAAGGGGATCGTGGGGCTCCCAGAAGAGATCGATGGGGCCCTGGAAGAGCTTTCTGCCCCTGCTGCATTCTCCTTCCTCCCCCTTTCTGACATAGAGAGTCCCCTCCAGTGTGAAGGGAAGGGCCGGAGGGTTCATGATAGCCATTCGCTTGCTGTCGGTCAACCTTATCTCTATCTCGAGCCCCTTGTCGGTAGCCTCCGTGAAGACGATGATCCCCTGGAGATCCGGTATCTCCCGGCCTCTCATGGCTATGTCGATCACGTTCTTCCCCCTTTTGATCTTTACGGGTTTTACGAAATCGTAGTAGTTGGGGGCGGTCGCCCTGAGAGTGTAGGAACCCTTTTTGATCCCCGTAAGCCGGTAAGAGGTGCTGGCGAACTTGGTCGTGGATTTTCCTCCCACACGAATCGTCACGTGCCAGACCGCGTCCTTGCTCAGGGTGTCGATGATCCTTCCCTCGATCCAGGAGGGTCTCTGGTTGAACAGGAAGAGAAACACACCAACAGAGGCGAGTCCCGCAGCCGGAAGGACGATTCGATATATGGCAGAGGTTTTCGATTTCATCAAACAGGCCTTCAGGGCTCATCTGGAGAGGAAGCCAGGAGGGAGACGTTCCTTTGTGTAATCGTCATAAAGGCCTCTTCAAGGGAGATCTCCTTGGTGCGGATGCCGAGGACCACTCCTCCTCTGCTGGCGATGGCCTGGGAGATGTCCCCCCGGTAATCCCTGTCGGAGTCGATTTTCAAAACGAGGCTCTTCCCCTCGTGCTTGATCTCCCTTACAAAGTCGAATGCCGACAGGGCCTCCACTATCTCCCTTCCCACCGATGAGAGTTCAACCTCGAGCTCTACGGAATCGCTGAGTCTTCTCTTGAGATTCTCCATGCTTTCCTCGGCGAGGAGTTTCCCCCTGTTGATGATGCCCACTTTTTGACAGAGTTTTTCGACTTCGGAGAGAAGGTGGGAAGAGATGAAGACGGTCTTCCCTCGCCTGTTCATTCCGGCGATCAAGTCCCGGATCTGCTTCACGCCTCCCGGGTCGAGACCGGATATGGGTTCATCGAGAATCAGCAGGTCCGGGTCGTGGAGGAAGGCCCTGGCAAAACCTATCTTCTGCTGCATGCCCCGGGAAAAAGCCCCAAGCCTCCTGTTCTTCGCCCCCGCGAGATCGAGTTCCTCGAGGAGTCGGTCGATTCTTCTGGCCCGGTCAGGGACCTGGTAGAGATAGCCGAAAAAATCGAGATACTCTCCCGCCGTCATCTCCTTGTAAAGGTACTGTTTTTCCGAAACGACCCCCACCCTTGTCTTGATCCTCAGATTGGCCCGGGTGAGTTCTTGGCCCAGCAGAAAGACTCGGCCGCTGCTGGGCTTGACTATGTTCAGGAGCATCAAGATCGTGGTGGTCTTGCCGGCTCCGTTGGGCCCCAAGAACCCATAAATCTCCCCCTGTTCTACCCTCAGATTGAGGCCGTCCACCGCCTTGAAACCGTTGTATTTTTTTGTCAGGTTTTCCACTCTGATCACGGGTCTTCCGCTCACAAACACGAGAGTGTACGAATAGTAGTCGATAAGGAAATCTCTGTCAAGATTGGGTCCCGCGGCGATTTCCGGGGATTAAGATGGCTCGCAGGCCTTTCTTTGTCCGGGGGGAGGCGGGGGAAGGTGGTCTGCGGGTTTTCAGGGGAAGACCGAGGCCGTAGGCTGTGAAAGGGGGAGTTCTCTCGAGGAGAGGGGTGAGAACTCTCTCCGTCCAAGGATTACGGCCCCATTTTGGAGCGTAGAGCCCTTGACTTTTCGGTTGTCTTGTGGTCTAAGAGATATCATGAAAGAAATTTCGCACCTCCCAGGCAGTTTCTCCGACCGGGTCGAAAGGAGCTATCTCACCCTGCGGCGATCGGAAAAGAAGATTGCGGACCACTTGAAAAGGAGTCCCCCTCAGAGGCTCGATCTCTCGATCACGGATTTTGCGAGACTCCTCGATGTAAGCGAGGCCACGGTCAGCCGCTTCTGCCGAACCTTGGGATACCGCGGATTCCAGGATCTGAAACTCTCTCTGGCTGCGGATCTCGCTGCGGTAGAAGGGTTTCAGAACATCCCCGTGGATATCTTGGAAACCGATTCGCCCGCCGTGGTGGGCAAGAAGCTCTCGGATACCCTTTCCAGTGCCATCGTCGAGACCCAGAGAAGCCTCGAAATGGACAAGGTGGATGCCGCGGTGGAAGAGATCGTCCGGGCCAGGAGGGTCGAGTTCTATGGAGTGGGAGGGGCTTTTGCCGTGGCGAGCGAGGCAAACCATCTCTTTCTCAAGGCCGGCATCAACTGCACCGCGTTCCGCGACGGCTACATGCAGACCGTGACAGCATCCATGCTGGAAGGGAACTGTGTGGCCATCGGGATCTCCCATACCGGGCTGAGCATGGACGTTGTCAATGCCATGAAGATAGCCTCGGACAACGGGGCCGTGACGATCGGCATTACCAGCAACAGGGAGTCGCCCCTGGCCCGGGTTTCGAGGATCCCTCTTTTTACGCCGCCAAGACAGAGAGATATCCCTCTTTACGGTGACTTCATGGAGGCCCGGGTGAGCCAGCTTTACATCATCGACCTCCTGTATCTAGGGATCATCTTCAGGAAAGGAGAGGTCTCCAAGAAAAGCCTCAAGAAAAGTGCTCATGCCCTGGAGACCTACTACAACCCCATACGATGAGGACGGCGTCTTTTCGGACGGTTCCGCTGGAGCAAGGCAAAGTGGGGAAGAAGGGTAGACATGGAAAAAGAGCTGAATCCAGGAAAGCGTGGAGACGTGGAGCTTGTCGCTGATGACCTCGATGAGGCGCTTCTGTTGGAAATGTTCCGGAAGGCCTATACGATCCGCCGTTTCGAGCAGAGGTGTGTCGAGCTCTATCGTGAGGGTTTCATAAGGGGTTATTTCCACCCGTATCTCGGGGAAGAAGGCGTTGCGGTCGGGTCCATCGCCGCCATCGGCCGCGACGATTACATCGTCAGTACCCACCGCGGCCACGGGCACTGCATCTGCAAGGGGGGGGATCTGAAGCTGATGATGGCCGAAATCATGGGGAGAGAGACCGGATACTGCAACGGTCGTGGAGGTTCGATGCATATCGCGAACCTGGATGACCACAATCTGGGGGCAAACGGCATCGTCGGCGGGGGTATTCCCATTGCCACAGGCGCGGCCCTGGGAATAAAGATCAAGAAGGGGGGAGAGGTCGTTCTCGGTTTTTTCAGCGATGGAGCGGCGAACAACGGCGTTTTCGGGGAGTCGCTGAATCTCGCGGCGATCTTCGATCTTCCCGTGGTTTTCGTCCTGGAGAACAACCACTACGCCGTCTCCACCCCTGTGGAGTATTCCAGCAGGGTGACCGATCTGGCACGGAGGGCCGACGGTTACGGGATGCCCGGGGTGACTGTAGACGGAAACGATGCCGTCGCGGTCTATCTGGAAACCAAGAAGGCGGTCTCTAGGGCCCGCCGGGGGAAGGGCCCCACCCTGATAGAGGCAAAGACCTATCGCCACGGCGGACATCACGTCAACGATCCCGGCCTCTACATGGACCAGGCCGCCATGGCACGGTGGAAATCAAGGGACCCAGTAGATCTGCTCAGGAAGAGACTCAACGACGATGCAAAGATCAGAGAGATCGAGGAGGAGGTTGAATCGGAACTAGCAGAGGCCGTCGAATTTGCCAAGAAGAGCCCTGCTCCGTCTGTGGAGGAATTTCTGGCGAGCATCGAGGACTACTGAACCTCGGGAAGTAAGGTACTTGTTAACCCCTCTTTCAGGAGTCGTAATATGGCTGAGATGATGTACAGGGAGGCGCTTAACATGGCCCTCCGCGAAGAAATGCAAAGGGACCCTCTGGTTTTCGTTATTGGGGAAGGGATCGGTCAAAGGGGGGGATCCTACAAAGTAACGGACCGGTTGTACGAGGAATTCGGTGCCCACCGGGTGATCGACATGCCCATTTCCGAGGCCTCCTTTACGGGTGCTGCCGTGGGGGCGGCCATTGTGGGCGCCCGGCCCGTGGTGGAGATCCTGTTCATCGACTTTTCCATGCTTGCCATGGATCAGATCGTAAACCAGGCGGCCAAGTACAACTTCATGTCCGGAGGAAAGGGCCATGTCCCCATGGTGCTGAGAACCCAGGGCGGGGCCGGAAACGGTCTGGCCGCCCAGCATTCTCAGAGCCTCGAGGCCTTTTTCTATCATATTCCCGGCCTGAAAGTCGTGATGCCCTCCGTACCTTACGATGCGAAGGGACTTCTGAAATCATCGATCCGCGAGGACAGCCCGGTGGTCTTCATCGAACACAAGTTGCTCTACATGACAAAGGGGGAAGTCCCGGAAGAGGAATATTTACTCCCCCTTGGAAAAGCCGATGTGAAGAGATCCGGTAACGACATAACGGTGGTGACATACTCCTACATGACCCTGAAATGCCTTGAGGCGGCGGAGGTACTGGAGAAGGAGGGAATCGGTGTCGAGGTTGTCGATCTGCGAACCCTCACCCCCCTGGACAAGGAGACGATTCTCGAGTCGGTCAGGAAAACCGGCAGGGCCCTCGTCGTTCATGAGGCCTGCAAGAGGGGAGGTGTGGGAGGTGATATTGCGGCCATGATAATGGAGGAGGCTTACGACGATCTGGACGGACCGGTTCAGCGGGTGGCAGGAAAGAACACGCCTATTCCGTACAATATCGATTTGGAAAAGGTCTGCGTTCCCACGGTCGAGGAGATTGCGGAGGCGATTATCAGAATGGTATGAGAGGGCGGTGCCCTGTGAGTCTGCTCGCCGTCGAGTAACGGGATTTCCGACAGAGGAGACTCAGGGAGGAAGGACGAGGGAGGATTACGATAGATCATGGCAACAAGAATCATCATGCCCCAGGGGGGGCAGGATATCACCGAGGGGACCGTCGTGAGCTGGCTCAAGAAAGAGGGGGACGCGGTCAGAAAAGACGAGGTGGTCTGTGAAGTGGAAACCGAGAAGGCCGTCTTCGAGGTACCCGCTCCTGCCGATGGGGTACTGCTCAAGATCGTTGCAGGGGAGGGAGAGAGGGTTCCTATCTTTTCGGTGATCGGGATCATCGGGGAGCAGGGCGAGGAGATCGATCTCGGAGAGTTTATCGGGGGAGAAAGACAGGACGAGGAGAGACTCGACATAGCCGAGATTCGAAGGCGGGTGGGAAAGGAGGCCCCGGCGGGGACGGGCCGAGTCAGGGCTTCCGGAAGGGCGAAGAGGATAGCCGCGGAGAAAGGGATCGACCTTTCGAATGTGGAGGGAACAGGGCCTTCGGGCAGGATTACGGAGAAGGACGTCCTGGATTATGCAGAGCGGTCCGGAGCCGTCTCCGGGACCGGGGAACCCGGCCCACCGACTCGCGAGGCACGACCCGGCAGGGTCGTACCCATGTCCAAGATGCGGCGGGTCATCGCCCGCCGCATGCAGGAGAGCAAGCAGATAATCCCCCATTTCTACGTGACCGTCTCCGTCGACATGACGGACGCCCTCGGTCTGCGCGATCACCTGAACCAACGGTCTGAGGGAAAGGAGAAGATCTCGCTCAATGACATGATCACGAAGGCGGCTGCTCTCGCCCTGGATGAGTTCTACCAGGTCAACTGTACGCTCCAGGATGGGAACATCATCTATCTCAAAGATATCAATATCGGGATCGCCGTTGCCCTGGACGAGGGGCTGGTGGTGCCGGTGCTTTCCGGGGTCGATCGGCTCTCCCTGGAGGAGGTCGCCAGGAAGACGAGGGAGATGGTGGATCTGTCCAAGTCCGGGAAGCAGGCGAGCCTGGCTCGGGGCGGTTTCACCATCACAAACATGGGGATGTTCGGCGTGAAGAACTTCGTCGCCATCATAAATCCCCCTGAAAGCGCCATTCTCGCCGTGGGTTCCGTGGAGAAAAGGATCGTTGTCGGCGCCGACGGGGCCCTGCGCGTCCGGGACATGGTGGAGATGACCCTGTCGGTTGATCACCGCCTGCTGGACGGTGTCATCGCTGCCAGGTTTTTGAACAAGATCAAATACCATCTGCAGAACCCAAAGAGTCTTCTCTTGTAAGAGCTAAGTCAGGCGGGGGTATGGGCCGTGGAGAAGCGAAGATGACCAAGAGGCTTATCATCATCGGTGGCGGGCCGGGCGGATATGTCTGTGCCGTCAGGGCTGCCCAGCTCGGCGCACAGGTTAGCGTGGTCGAAAAGGGAGAGCTTGGTGGGACCTGTCTGAACAGGGGATGTGTTCCCACAAAAACCCTGCTTCACTCGGCCCGTGTCTACAAGGCGCTCGACAGCCTCAGGAGCTTGGGGATCTACTGCACGCCTGGGGAAGTCCGTTTCGACAAAATGGTGGAGAACAAGAACGCCGTTGTACGAAACAACGTCTCGGGCATAGGAAACCTTTTCAAGAAGAACCGGATCAAGACGATCAAGGGGAGAGGCCGCCTGCTCGACCCGGGGACCGTGGAGATCGAGGGGGAGGACGGCAAGCTGGCAAGGGAAACGGCCGATTCGGTGGTTATTGCCACCGGATCAGAGCCCCTCGTGCCGGGATTTATCAGGCTTGACCGGGACCGGGTCATAACTACCACGGAGGCCCTCAACCTCGACCACGTGCCGGGGAGCATCGCCATTATCGGCGGGTCTGTGTCCGGATGTGAATTCGCCTCTCTCTTCGGTCAATTGGGCTCGGAGGTCACTCTGGTCGAGATGCTCGACCGGCTTGTTCCCACAGAGGACTCCGAAATCTCACGGAGACTCGAGGGCTCCCTGAGGGTTCTCGGGGTCAAGGTCAAGACCAGGACCGCCATCAAGGCGGTGGAAAGGCGTTATCCGGACGGCTCGGTCCGGTTGATAACGGAAAAGGACGACCCCATCGAGGCCGACTACTGTCTTCTTGCCATGGGGCGGAGACTCAACACCGAAGGCATAGGCCTCGAAGAAGTGGGAGTTGCCTTCTCGCCCAAAGGGATTGTCACGGACCAGCGCATGGAGACGAGTGTGAAGGGAGTCTTCGCCGTCGGAGACGTGACGGGGAAGGTCCTGCTCGCCCACGTGGCGAGCCAGCAGGGTATCGTGGCGGCCGAGAACATCATGGAGAAGGACGCCGCCATGGGCTACTCGGCGGTCCCGGATTTCATTTACACAGAGCCGGAAATCGCGAGTGTGGGGATGACGGAGCAGGAGGCGGCAGACCGGGGCGTCGAGGTTCTGAAAGGCAAGGCGATTTTCAAGGCCAATGCCATGGCCCACGCCATGGGGAATACAACCGGATTTGTGAAATGCCTCGTGGCTCGAAAGACCGGCAAGATCCTCGGCATCCACATAATGGGCCCCCATGCGACGGACCTTCTGGCAGAGGGTGTTGCCATGGTGGGAACGGGGATGACAGTGGAAGAAGTGAAAGGCCTGATCCATCCCCACCCGACCCTCTCGGAGACGGTCAAGGAGGCGGTTCTGGCCTCGATCGGCCAGGCGATTCACGGCTGAACGGTTAGGAGGGCGGGTGTGCCGGGGATGGTCCTGGAGACTGTGAAGGTGAAAGAAGAAGTTCTCACCCGTGCGTATGAACTCGGACTTCTGTATGAGAAGAGCTATCACGGTTGCGCCCAATGCACTGTTGCGGCGATTCAAGACGCCTTGGAGATCAGGGACGATGACCTGTTCAGGGCGGCCAATGGACTGGCAGGCGGGCTCGGATCGAGTTCGAAAGGAACCTGCGGTTCCCTTGCCGGAGGCGTGATGATCATATCCTCTCTTTGTGGAAGATCGAGGGACCAGTTCGATGATCCGGGCCGTATCAGGGAAAGAGCGTATCGACTGGCTCGGAGGCTTCTCGAAAGGTTTGAAGCCGAATTTGGCAGCGGGATGTGCGGGGAGATTCAGAGGAGACTGATGGGCCGTTCCTTTGATCTGCTCGATCCTCAGGACAAAGAGATCTTCATGAAGGCCGGAGGCGAGCGGATCCACTGCCCGGACGTGGTGGGGAAGGGAGGCCGCTGGGCCGTCGAGATTATTCTGGATGAGGGGTTGGTCGGCGGGAAGTAAATCTCTCCTCGGTTGCGAACGGGTCGTCATGTCTGGGAGAAAGGGTTTGAGAAGAGCCGCGGTTCTGGGCGCCGGATATATGGGAAGTTCGATTACGTTTCCACTCGCAGAGAACGGAATAGCCGTAAACCTCTGGGGTACCTGGTTTGACGACGACATAATCGATTCCTGCCGTAAGGGGCACCACCCAAGACTGAAGAAGAGACTTCCTGAGGATGTAAATCTCTACGGTTCAGAAAACCTGGAGGCCGCACTAAGGGACGTGGATGCGGTCTGGATCGCCGTATCGAGTGGGGGGTTCCTTCCGGTGTTCAGCAGGGCGGTCGAGCTGATCAGCGGAGAGACCGTCTTCTTCGCCCTCACAAAGGGCCTTATCCCTGATAATGGAAGAGTGAAAAGGCAGAGCGAAATCGCCGAGGAACTCTTTGAAAAGGAGTTTCCGGGCAAGAGGTTCTTGTGGATCTCTATCGGCGGTCCTGTAAAAGCCGTGGAACTGTCGGACAGGATACCTTCGGCGAGTGTGTACGGGATAAGCGACCCTGAATTGAGGAGGATGGCCGGTCTGGTTTCAACGGATTGTTATCGAGTCTTTTGCACGACCGACGTTGTCGGGGTCGAACTGTCCGCCTCCTTCAAGAATGTCTATGCGATGGCAGTGGGCATGTGCGACGGCATCTATGGGGGTGACAGAAAGGGAGGGTATCACAATTTGAGTTCCCTCCTCTTTACCCAGGGTGTGAAGGAGATGTCGGTCATCGTCGCCAGAGCCGGTGGAAAGAATGACACGGCATTTGGTCTTGCCGGTGTGGGCGACCTCTATGTTACCGCCCGGTCCGGAAGAAACCGACGGTGCGGGGAGATGATCGGCAGGGGTATCGAACCCAGGGAAGCCTACGCTGCAATGCTCAAGGAGGGTGAAATCGCCGAGGGTTATCCTGCACTCGAACAGGGGGTGGAGTGGATAAGACGGCTCGATCCAGGCCTGATGAATCGACTGCCGCTGTTGGAATGCCTCCACCGGATCGTTTTCCAAGGGCAGGACCCGGCCGACTGCTTGAAGGGCCTCACCAAGATCCTTCCGTTGTTCTGACCGGCCCGTGTGAGCACGGCCGGCAAGACTCGTCTTTTTCCGGAGTTTACAGACTCTCCGATCGAGAACTCCGTCAGGTTGCCGACTCAACGACCGTTGCTCTCCCCCAGGAGAACAGCCGTGTCCGTTCCCTTCGACTGCGCCCAGGACCGCGCCCACTCGGCTTCGATGGGTACCTCCACGGCTTGCACGGTGTCCCTCTGGAACAAGAGGTTTCCCCGGAGTGGAGGGCCTTTGAGGGTTTCTCTATTGCCATGGGGGAAGGTGGTATTGTATCTATTGGATGGAGGTCTCTCTTTGACTCAATGGGACCGCCCGGGAGGGGCGACGTGACTCTGAAGAGGTTCCATTTCTACCTGGCCGTTATCGTCGCCGTAGCAGGCCTGGCAGCCTTAGGGGTGTTTCGCCACGGTTCCGGGCGGGAGGGGTGCATTGCCGGAACCGTAACGGACGCTCTGGGGGGCGGGCCTGTTTACAAGGCGAGGATCGTGGTGGACGGGCGGTCCACCATCCGTTACAGGGACAAGAACTTCCGGATAACTCGGCTGAAGCCGGGGTCCTATGAATTGAAGGTGACTGCTCCGGGATACGCACTGGCGCAGATTGGGGTCGTCGTCGGACGGGGAACCACCCGTGTGGAAGTACCGATGCGGGGTGAGAGGATTCCGGGACTCGACCACATCCTTGTTTTCGCGGATTCGGTGAAAAATCGCGGGATCGAACTCGAGATCCGATTCGTCAGCAAGGATGGTACCGGAATAAGGCATTATCCCCGGCTTCCGGTGACCATGGATGCCAGGCTCTGCGTCCGGCTCGGTGATGAGAGGAGTTACGCCCGGGGAAGGTTGATCTACTCGGGGCCGGTGGACCTCTACTGGGACCAGAAGGCCGTGCTGGCGAGAAACCGGGGTATAATCCCGAAGGAGAAGCTCAACCTGGATCCTGCAGTCGAAGGGACGTATGGGGTGCTCGATGTGGTTCTTCACACCCCCCAGGGTGATTTTCGAGATACCAGGGCCGATGTCCTTCTCGAGTGGTGACAGGAGCGGGTGGGGGTCCCACCTCTTCGGCAATGTCGCTCGGGGACAAGGGTGTTTTTCAAAGAGTCGGGAAGCTCAGGTAGCGAGTTCCTCGACGGGGTGGGGCAGGCGTGATTAGAACGTCCAATCTGGGCAAAAGATACGGTGACTTCTGGGCGGTCCGGGATCTGAACCTCAACGTGAAGGCCGGCGAGATATACGGTTTTCTGGGTCCGAACGGCGCGGGGAAGACGAGTACCATCCTGATGGTGCTCGGCATTATCCGGCCCACCACGGGGAAACTCACCCTTTTCGAGGAGGGAGATGCCTCGAGGCTGGACATACGCCGCAGGATAGGGGTGGTCTCGGAGAGCCAGTTTTTCTACCCGGAGATGACCATGGGGGAGTATCTCGATTTTTTCGGGGAACTCTACCGGGTGGAGGGGCGGAAGCAGAGGATAATGCAACTGGCAGAGCGGGTAGATCTCGCTCATGTACTCGACCGGCGGCTGGGAACGTTTTCCAGGGGGATGCAGCAGAAGGTGGGATTCCTTCGGGCCCTTCTCCACGAGCCGGAACTGCTCATCCTCGACGAGCCGGTTTCGGGGCTCGACCCCATGGGGATCCGCCAGGTGAGAGATCTCATCGAGGAGGAGAACAGGAGGGGGAAAACGGTCTTCATCTCCTCCCATCTCCTCTCAGAGATAGAGAAGCTCTGCCACCGGGTCGGGATCATGAACAACGGGAGGCTTCTGGCAGAAGACAGGATGGGCCGTCTCGTGAGAAGGCTCACGCAAGAGATCGAGCTCGAGCTGGAACTGGCCGGCAAAGGGGCGGCGGAAGGGGTCGATGCCGTCAAGGACCTTGATTTCGTCCGTTTCGCCTCGGGGGAGGGCGGCTTCCTCAAGGTGAAGATAGCCACGGACCGGGACTATCGGCTGGATCTTGTCCAGGTCTTGATCTCTCGGGGACTGGTTCCGGTGGGAATCCAGATGCGGGGGATGAGCCTCGAGGATGCATTCATTACCATCACAAAGGAGAATATCCCCCTTCTTGCAGCGGGAAACGGGTGAATGAACGCTTCGAGATTGGGTACGGTTTGGGTGCTGGCCAAGCGGGAGATCCGTTCGAGCCTTTACGGTTACGGTATTTACCTGGCTGTGCTGATCTCCCAGGTTATCGCCTCTTTCGTTCTCATCAACTACCTGAGGGCGGTCACGCGGGACGGCATGCTCATCACTGCAAGTCCCCTGGCCTACCCCCTGTTCATCGCCACGGCTGTCTGTGCGATCTATCTCGCTCTTGCCGCGGTGACCTCGATTTCCCGTGAGAAGGACATGCAGACCCTGGAGGTTCTATTCTACGGGCCCGTGGACTACGTGGTTTACATCCTTGCCAAGTATATCAAGGGGCTGCTTAGCTATGGTTTCATAGTCCTTTTTTTCGCGGTCTATTTCGCGGCCGTCTCCATGGTATGCAACCTCGGAATCTCGGCAAAGTTCTGGGGGGTCATTCTTCTCTCCCTCTTTCTTTCTTCCTGTGTAATCACCTTCGGCATCTTCGTTTCAACCCTGAGCCGAAGCGTGCGGACCTCTGTAGTCCTGTTCCTGGGGATTGTGGGAGCGCTCGTCGCCGTTCAGGTGATTCATGGGACGCTCACCCAGGTGGAGGAGGCGGGCCTGTCACTGCCGGTGGTCTATCTCAGAAACACCTTGGGTATCATCAACAGCGCAGTAAAGTGGGTATCACCCTTCTACTACCTGAACGAGGGGATGGAAGCCGTCTCCATCGGCAGTTTCACAAAGTACGCCCTTAGCGGGGGTGCCTCGCTCGTCTACTCGGCGGCTGCCCTCTTGCTTTCCACCTTGGTGCTCAAGAGGAAGGGAGTCAGGAAGAGTGGGGGGATGTAGCGGCCTGCAGGTTGGATAGGACTACCGCCTGATCGGGGGAGCGGCTTTTGTCGCACCTACCTCGCTTTTGGAAAAGGCGGGCTCGATCCCTCTGGCCGGAGGGTGAAAGTCTCGAGCCCGGCGAGGGAGGAGTTGTTGCCCGGGAGGAACCGTGCACTGGGTGAAAAGATTCCTCATCTGCCTGGTTTTCTTGCTTCTCGTCATGGGTTCAGGCCGGACCGAGGCACCGCTCATGGAGGAGCAGATGGTCTACAGGTTGGGGCTGTTCGACGGGAAGGGGTATGCCCGCTCTTTCTGCCCCCGGACAGAGCCCTGCATTTACATCATCGCCGGCACCGACAACCTCTTGCTTCCCACCATGACACTTGTCTACTACTGGCCGCTGACGCGCCGGTATAGGGCGGGCTTCAAGACCCTGAGCGAGCCCGTGGAGGGGATCCTCGAGATTATCCGGAAGGGGAAGGTGGTGCAGAGGCTCAACCCCCAAACCTATACGTTCTACTATGAGAAAGGGTGGTACGCGGGGACATCGGAGATCCTAGTCGGGCAGGAGGCTGAAAGGAGGTATGCTCTCTACCAGGAGGCGGTGAGGAAGTACACCGCCGAGCTCAAGATATACTACGACAGAAAGAGGGCCTATCGGAAGCAGATGGAGGAGTTCTATGCCATGGCCCGCAAGCGGAGCAGGTCCCGGTCGAGTGCCAAGCCCGGTGCGGGGTTCTCTCCTCCCGAGGAACCGGTCTTTCCCGAGGCGCCTCGATTCTTTGTTCAACAGCCCGGCCTGGGGTATATCGTCCGCCTCCCGGTGGGGAGGTACGGCATCAGGTTGCGTGCAGAGGACGGGACCCTGGTTGAGGGGGGGGAGAAGTGTCTGATCAGTTTTACTCACCGCCGCACGGGGAGGGTGGGGTACGAGGTGATCTCTGCAAAGCGTTGGACCATGCCCGAGACGTCGAGCGACCCTTCGGAGATAATCTACCTCGCGGGGCGGGAGACCCTCTACTTCCGGCCTTACATCCAGACGGAGTACAACCATCTCTGCTACTCGAAGCTCCTCGACCCCCAGAACGAGGGGTACCCGGACCTCTGGCGCTGGGTCAACATCAGCCAGATCGAGAGGGGAACCCTCGAGCTTATCAGAGAAGGGCGGATCGTCGACCGCATTCAGGAGAAGCCGTACCGTGTCGAGCAGATTCCAGGCCCCGAGTTGGGTTACAGGATCGTCGAGTTCAACAAGGAGAAGCTCCCGGACCGGGCCCCGAGTCTGGTTGGATACAGGGTCGATTTTGACCCTCCACGGGGAGTAGTCCGGATACGGCTCGTCGATCCGGAAGGAAAACCGATCCCGGGAAGCGTTCGGACGGTTAGAACTCTGGAGGCGGCGGGTCAGCGCGATCTCTACCTTATTGCGGTGTTCCTACCCCTCGTCGTGGGGATTTCCATGCTCCTCTGGCGCAGGTGGAAGTCCAGGTAGCCGCCACTGAGAAATGCCGGCTCTTCTGTCCGAACGGGCTTTCCGACCCGTTCCAGGCCTCCCGCCCGTTCGACTCCCTGAACTCGGCTCACACAGCAGGAGTTCGCTCTCCGGACGGCCCTGAGTGGTCCTCCGGAGAAGAGATCTGAACAAAATTTCAGCTCTTTTCGATCCGGGGTCTTCGGCTTTAATCTATGATAGTTGTGTAGCCGGGCCTTTGCAAAAAAATTCTTGACAGAACGAAGGAGCTGTGCTAATCAGAGTTCGGGATGTTCTGCGTAAGCCAAAGCGAACAAATGAACGCAACACGATCCAGGGAAACCACGTCGCCTGAGAAAGGGGGTGATGCCGGCCAGGAGAACGAGCCGAGTGAGTTGTGTTGTGCATCTTTCTGAGAGGCCGTAAGGAAAACCAGATCAGTCAAAGGAGGAGGATGATGAGAAAAACACTGCTCATAGGTTGTCTGGTGATTGCTGGATTGTTTCTCTGGGGCCCAATGGGCTTTGCAGTGGAGAAATTCATGCAGGGCCCTGAGGTGGCAAACGTCGACTGGACCTCTCACAAAGGGGAGACACTGACCATCGGGTTGAACAAGCACCCCTTTACCGAGTCACTCCGTCCATTGCTTCCTGAGTTCGAGGCGTTGACCGGGATCCGAGTGGCCTACATTATCCTGCCTGAACAGGAGTACTTCGAGAAGCTCCTCATCGACCTTTCCAGTGGGGCCGGGGTATTCGATGTCTACATGACCTCGCCCATGTTTGAATGGCGGTATCAGTACGCCGGCTGGATAGAGGACCTCTGGCCCTACTTCAACAACTCCGAACTCACCGACAAGGAATGGTACAACCGGGATGACTTCATCGCCACGGTCATGAATGCCAACAACTGGGATGGCACCATCGGCGGTGGAATGGGAAAGGGACAGTGGAACGCCATTCCTGTCATGGTCGAGTATTACGTTCAGGCTTACCGTGAGGACTTGAGAAAGAAGTGGGGCCTGACCGTTCCTAAGGACTACCCCGAGTGGTACGATGTGGTGGTGAAGGCCAACGAGGCCGGCGGTCCGGACTTCTTCGGTATCGTGGAAAGGGGTATCAGGAGCTGGTCGACGGTTCATTCCGGGTACTTCACCGGATTCAATTCCTGGGGGCAGAAGGATCTCACGAAAGATCTCCACGCCGCCATCAACACCAAACCGGCCAAAGAGTTTACAGAGATCTGGGTGAAGGCGCTGCAGGATGCCGGCCCTCCGGGATGGCCCACATATACGTGGTATGATGCGAAGCAGAGCTTTGCGGCGGGCAGGTTTTACATGTACAACGACTGTGATTTCTTTGCCGCGAGCTACGAGGATCCGGAGAAGTCGAAGATTGCCGGCAAGGTCGGCTATGCACTTCCACCGGCCGGCCCGGATGGAAGGATAGTCTCCAACATGTGGACCTGGTCGTTGGCCATGAGCAGCCTGTCCAGGCACAAAGAGGCGGCCTGGTTGTTCCTGGAATGGGCGACCTCCAGAAAGACGATGATCGACAGTACGGTGAAGTACAACAATTTCAACCCCACACGGAGATCCATCTGGAATGACCCGGCGGTTGTTGAGAAGATCCATCCCTGGGGAGCGTATCCAGGGGAGTATAAGAAGAATGTCGATCTGCTCTACGACAAGTACGGCGACATCCGGTGGACCCCCAACCCCGATGTGACCACTGTCGGCGATATCTGGTGTGACGCCCTCCACGAGTCCTATGCCCGGCAGAAGAGCGTCAGCAAAGCACTGGATGACTCGGCAAAGCGGATCAACAGGGTGATGAGGAAGTGGCGCATGTCGCTTGGAATCAAGGATTAGCTAGGGACGGGCTATCTCCGCCATGGGGGCGGAGATAGCCCAAACACAGCCGACTGCGGGTGTTGCCATGAGAGAAGAAGCCGGTAGCAAGAGAGCGAGTGGAGCGATTTCCGAAGTTACCGCAGCCCACCGGACAGGGGGGGTGGCGGGCTGGTTCAAGCGGACAAAGAGGAGGATCATAACCCCCCGGACGATCCCTTATTTTTTGTATCTGCCGTGCTTTGTCATTACCGTCGGTATTCTGTATCCCTTTTTTCGTTCCGTTTATTTCAGCTTTACCGATTACAACCTCACCTACCGAACGGCCTTTTTCATAGGGTTTGAGAATTACATCGAAATGCTGACCTCAGCGGATTTCTGGAACTCCGTGAGGGCCACGCTCACCTATGCGGGTTGGGCCACCGGCGTGGAACTCGTGCTGGGTTTTGCCATGGCTCTGCTCCTGCTCAAGCCCATCCGTGGCCGGACGATCTACCGGGCGATCATCCTGTTGCCCTTCATGATACCTCCCGTCATCGAGGCCATCATGATGCGGCTCATGCTGGCCCCGGTCATCGGGGTGGTGAACTACCTCGGGTCTTTTGTCGGTATGCCCCGGCTGGGATGGTTCGGAGAGGCGAGCACGGCCATGCTCTCGGTGGTTCTCATCGATGTCCACAATTTCACCCCCTTTGCCGCCATCATTCTTCTGGCGGGCTTGCAGTCGCTCCCTGCCCGGCCCTTTGAGGCGGCACGAGTCGACGGGGCTTCCACCTGGTTTATTTTCAGGAAGCTGACCATCCCCCTGCTGAAGCCGGTCATCTACGTGGTGGTGCTCTTCAGGTTGATCGAGTCTCTGATCATGTTTGACATGATCTACGCCGGAACCAAGGGAGGACCGGCAAAGGCCACCATGACCCTCCACCTCAACGCTTACTACTATGCGATGCGATGGACGATGATGGGTGAGGCCTTTGTCCAGCTTGTCATCCTTTGGGGCATCGTCTTTGTCTGTTCTTTCATCATCGTGCGGGCCTGGAGAAGAGCTCTGGGAACGAGGCTGATCTAGATATATCACCGGCTTGCGAGGTTTTTCGAGGAGTGAGAAGATGGTAAAGAAGGGTTTGCGGATCGTTGCTATCGTGCTGGTACTGCTATGGACCTGTTTCCCGATATACTGGATGGTCCTCATGTCCTTTAAGACTCCCACCGACGTGACCCACTACCCGCCCAAGTTCATTTTCAAGCCGACCCTGGCGAACTGGGAAAACGTGCTTCTCGGAAGAAAGTGGACTGGTACCCATTACGAGACGGTTCAGATGGAGGTCCTCCGGTACTTCAAGAACAGTCTCATCATCGCCACGGGAGCAACGGCCCTGGCCCTCGCATTGGGTATGCCTGCTGCTTACTCCCTGGCGAGGTACAAGTTCTTCCGCAAAGAGGATTTTGCTTTTACCCTCTTGAGTTTCAAGTTCGCCCCGGCATTGCTGGTCGTGTTCGGCCTCTACTCCATCTACCAGACCCTGAAACTCTACGATACATACATAGGGTTGATCCTCATCCACCAGCTCATCCTCCTTCCCTTTGTCGTCTGGATGATGAGGAGCTATTTCGCCGCCATACCCGTTGAGGTGGAACAGGCGGCACGGGTGGACGGGTTCTCGTGGTGGGGGGTCTTTACCAGGGTCACCCTGCCTCTTGTCAAGCCCGCAATCGCCGCAACCAGTGTCGTGGCCTTCATTTATTCCTGGAACGAGTTTCTGTACGGTTACGTCCTGGCCGGTGAGGTCAGCAGGCCGGTGACCCCCTCGCTGCTCGGGTTCATCTCCTACGAGAGGGTGCTCTGGGGACAGATGGCTGCAGCCGCCACCCTGGCCATGGTTCCGAGCGTGCTTCTCTCGCTCTTCATCCAGCGTTACGTGGTGGCGGGTCTGAGTTTTGGCGCGGTGAGAGGATAGCGGACAAGGAACGAGGTGAAGATGGCTGATCTGGAACTGCAGGGAGTGGAGAAGAAATACGACAAGGTTAGTGCCGTAGAGCGGTTGGATTTACGGCTCGAAGATGGAGAACTGGTGGTCCTGCTCGGCCGTCCCGGTGCCGGCAAGACCACGACTCTCAAGGTCGTGGCCGGGATAGAGCCGGTCACTTCCGGCCGGGTGTTTATCGGAGGAGAAGACGTCACCCTCTTGCCCCCCGAAGAGAGGGACGTGGCCATGGTATTCGAGACCTATGCCCTCTATCCCCACCTGAGCGTTTTGGACAACATAACCCTTTCGTTCAGGGCGCCGGCGCGGGCTGTCAGGGTGGCTCAGGAGGAGATCGAGAGACGCGTCAAGGAGATCACCGACATGCTGGAGATCTCCGGTTTCTTGGATAGACGCCCCAAGGAGCTGAGCGGAGGCCAGCGGCAGCGAGTCTCCCTGGCTAGAGCACTGGTGAGAAAGCCTCGAGTCCTTCTCATGGATGAACCGATCGCCCATCTGGATGCCAGGCTGAGGCACGGACTGCGGCCGGATCTGAGGAATTTTCTCAAAGAGCGGGGGTTGACGACCCTCCATGCCACCACCGACTACATGGAGGCCTTCGGCATGGCGGATCGGGTGGTTATCCTCAGCGAGGGGTCGGTGCTGCAAATCGGAACCAGGCAGGAGATATTCAGCAGGCCGGCAAACGAGAAGGTGGGCGAACTGATCGGTATCCCGCCGATGAACCTTATCAAGAGGGCCGTGCCCGTGGTCGAGGACGGCAGGATGAGTCTCGACGCCGATGGGTTCAGGGTGAAGATAGGGCGGCAGCAGCAGGCGAAAATAGAGGAGGAGGGCTTGTCCTCCGTGAGGATCGGGATCTATCCGAGTGAGATAGAGCTTCTGGAGGCCGGGGATCCCCGCGAGCCGACGGTGACCGGCGAGGTATACGTCTACGAGCCTCTCGGAACAAAGGGGTCTCTATCAGTAAAGGTTGGAAGCGAGATCCTCAAGGTGCAGACCGGTGCGAGAATCGACAAGAGAACGACCGGTGAAGAGGTGAGGCTCTTTATCGATGAGAAGAGAATCCACGTCTTCGATGCCCGAGACGGCAAGAATATCATGGAGAGTTGAGAGGGAAGGCCATGGAGAAGCTCAGGTTGGAGAATGTCTACAAGTACTACAGGGGGAAAGATATAGAAGCGGTCAAGGACCTGAGCCTTTCCTGCAAGGAGGGGGAGTGCCTGGCCTTTCTGGGGCCCTCTGGCTGCGGGAAGACTTCCACCCTGAGGATGATTGCTGGTCTTGAAAAAATCTCAAGGGGGAGCATATACATCGGGGAAACGAGAGTCAACGATCTCCCTCCGCAGCGCCGCAACATAGCCATGGCCTTTGAGGATTACGCGCTCTACCCTCCGCTCACGGTCTTTGAGAATATCGCCTTTCCCTTGCAGGCAAAAGGCATTCCTGCCAGGGAGATCAAGAAGAGGGTCAAAAGGGTTGCCGAGGTTTTGAGAATCGACGAGGTTCTGGAGAAGACCCCGGCGGAACTGAGCGGAGGGCAGCAACAGAGGATCTCGCTGGCAAGAGCCCTGGTAAAAGAGGGTGTCGAGCTGATATTGATGGACGAGCCGATTTCTCATCTCGACACGACCCTGAAGAACGAGATCCGGACAGAGATCAAACGGCTCCATCTGGAGGTGGGCAATACGATTGTATATGTCACCCATGACCAACTCGAGGCCATGGCCCTGGGGGACAGGATAGCGGTAATGAACCTGGGGGTTTTGCAGCAAGTGGGAAGGCCCGACGAACTCTACGACAAGCCGGCCAATCTCTTTGTGGCCGGATTCATCGGCGAACCTCCAATGAACTTCATAGACTGCACCGTCTCCCAACAGGGGGACGAGCTCTACCTGGAGAGCCCCCTGTTCAGGTTACCCCTCTCCCCTGAGGAGGCCGTGAGATTCCGGGGCAGCAACAAGAGGATGGTGACCATCGGGATACGCCCGGGGGACCTGGAACCGGGGCGGAAGGACGGTCCGGGGTTTGTCTCGATTCGCGGCAGCGTATATGCCGTAGAGCTGGTGGGAGACATGACCGTTGTCTATCTCCGGTCTGGTGAACACCGTCTCCTGTTGACCCTTCTGGGGGCCGTGGACCTGGGAAAAAGGGAGGATTTCGTGGCCAGTTTCTC
Source organism: Deltaproteobacteria bacterium (assembly GCA_019308905.1). Taxonomy (NCBI): domain Bacteria; kingdom Pseudomonadati; phylum Myxococcota; class Myxococcia; species Deltaproteobacteria bacterium. Next base: position 32,144 of record JAFDHF010000014.1, on the reverse strand, counting down.
CACAGACCATGTCCACGTCTTCGATAAGGAGAGCGGAAAGGCTTTGGCTTCGGCCTGAACTATCCTTCCGCGACCATCACAGGAGGTGGGCGGCCGAGGCAAGGGCCCTTGAGGCATGCCATTTTACCTTTTGGCCTCTGGATGAGAAGATCTGTCTCTGCATGTGACCATCACAGTGAACCCCTGGAAAAGGAGGAGATCCCATGTTAACCAAGGCGGTCGTGATATACGGAAAGGAGGATTTCAGGTACGAGGATTTCGAGATCCCCGAGCCCGGTGAGGAGGAGGTCCTGGTAGAGATCGAGAGCTGCGGGATCTGTGCGGCCGATCCAAAGATCTACTACGGCAATGCTTACTTCGCAAAGGTCGCCTACGACAATGCTCCGATCGTTGCCGGCCACGAATTCATGGGCCGGGTCTTGAAACTCGGGCCTGGAGCGGGAGAAAAATACGGGCTCAAGGTGGGTGAAAGGGCGATAGCCGAGAACATCGTGCCCTGCGGAAAGTGCTACTGGTGCAAGCGGGGACAGTACAACCTCTGCGACCCCCATGCGGTTTTCGGTATCGTGAAATACAACGGGGGATGGGCCGGGCACATGATCTATCCAAAGGGATCGATTGTGCACAAGGTGCCGGACAATGTTTCCTGGAGCGATGCGGCAGTGATCGAACCCCTCTCCTGTGCGCTCCACGGGGTCAACAGGGCGGGTATCCAGTTCGGCGAGACGGTGGTGATCATGGGGTGCGGTCCCATCGGGCTATTCATGCTCCAGGGTGCAAAGCTCAAGAATCCAAGACAGGTGATCGCCGTCGATGTCGATGATCACAGGCTCGAGGTGGCCAGGGACCTCGGGGCCGATATGACCGTCAATCCGAAAAAGGAGGATCCTGTTGCCAGGGTCAGGTCGGTGACGGAAGACGGCATAGGGTGCGACGTTGTCCTGGAGGCTGCGGGAACGAATCAGAGTGTGCACTCGGCAGTCGATATGCTCCGCCGGGGAGGGCGGCTGATGGAGTTCTCGGTTTTCGGGGAAGAGGTCTCCCTCGACTGGTCGATCATTTCAGATATCAAGGAGATGGAGATAAGGGGAGGACACCTCGGGTTCCACACCTACGGGCCGGCCATCGATTTTCTATCCAAAGGGCTGATCACATCACGGGGCATCGCCTCTGAACCGTTTCCGCTTTCTGAGTTCAAGAAGGCAATCGATGTGTCAAAGGGCCACAAGGGGGGTGCCATCAAGGTCCTCATGAAACCCGAGTGAGGGGGCCGGCGGCCCCCCAGGAGCCTGAGTCTTCATCCCGCTTGCTTCATCCCTTCGGAGAAGGCGCGGAGGATGAAGTAGCAGGAGGCGGCTCCGGCATCGAGGTGCCCCTTGGTTCTCTCTCCCAGGCGGCTAGCCCTCCCGATCCTGGCCACGAGGTCTCGTGTCGATTCCATGCCTCTCTTTGCCGCTTTTTCGAAGTCGGACATGGCATCGGAGAGGGACTTTCCCTGCTGAGCGGCTTTTTCCAAGGCACGAACGGCGGGGCTCAGGGTGTCGATCAGGGTCTTGTCCCCCACATGGGCCTTGCCGATGTCGAGGATCCCCTTTTCGGCTGCCTGGAACATTCTCACGAGGTCGCCGAGATCGATTTCCGGCTTTTCTCCAGCCTCCTGGGCCAGCCTTAGAAAAAACGTGCCGTAGAGAGCTCCCATTGCCCCGCCCACGGAGTTGAGAACGACCATGCCCACGGATCTGAGGATGGCACCCACGTTCTTGTCCCGGCTCTCGGGCAGCTTTTTTCTCACCTCGCGGAAGCACTTGGCCATATTGACACCATGGTCCCCGTCCCCGATGGCCCCGTCCAGTTCCGAGAGGTAGTCCTTCTCCTTCTCCATGGTGTCGCAGAGACTCTCCATGATCGCCATTACTTCTCTGTTCGTAACTCCATGTGCCATGGGATCCCCTCTTCAGAGCCTGTAATATGGAGTATCGGCAGGCGCTTCGAGAAGAGACTTCAACTCGGGATCGAGTTTCATCAGAGTGATCGAGAATCCTGCCATCTCCAGTGCCGTAAAATACTCTCCCACATAGGAGCGCTCGATCTTGATGCCTTTTCCGTCGAGGATCTGTTTCACCTTCCGGAAGCAGACGTAGAGTTCGATCAAGGGTGTGGCTCCCAGGCCGTTGATCAAGACGGCAACCTCGTCTCCTGAACCAAAAGGAAGGTCCTCCAGGATCTCTCCTGTCATTTTCTCCGTGACCTCGTCTGCGGTCATCAGCTTTATCTTGGCCGTCCCGGGCTCTCCGTGGTGACCCACACCGTATTCCATCTCGTCCTCTGCCAGGGTGAACGTGGGTGTCCCCTTGGCCGGAACCGTGCATGGCGACAGGGCAACCCCCAGGGTTCTCGTATAGCTGTTCACCTTTTCGGCGACCTGCCTGCACTCTTCCAGACTCCCTCCTGCCTCTGCCTTTGCCCCGGCTATCTTCCACGCCAAGAACTCTCCTACGACTCCTCGCCTGTTGGAGGCCTTCTCCTTCGGTCCGGAGCCGACATCGTCCGTGGCGATGACCTGCTCCACGGCAATCCCTTCTGCCCTGGCCATGTCGGCGGCAAGCTGAAAGTTCATCACGTCCCCTGCGTAGTTTCCGAGCAGGAAGAGGACTCCTCTGCCTCCGTTCACGGCCCTGGCCGCCTCGAAGACCGCGTTGGGAGGGGGCGAGGTGAAGATCTCTCCCACGGCCACGGCGTCCAGCATACCCTTGCCTACGAATCCGATGAAGGCCGGTTTATGCCCGGATCCTCCACCGGTGACGACTCCCACCTTGCCCTGGACCGGTGCATCGGCGCGGACCACGGTCCTGGCTGATTCCAGCCTGCGCAGATACCTCCCATGAACGGCGAGAAACCCCTCGAGCATCTCGTCGACCACATGGAATGGGTCATTGATAAATTTCTTCATCGGAAAAACCCCCTTGTGTAAGACTGAAAACGGACAGGATTCGGAAGCTATTATAGGTTGGCACAAGGGTTTGTCAAGCAGAAAATTGAGGATGAAAAGGACTTTGAACATTGTTTCATGCTTCCAATGCTTCAGAGATAAAGGCGATTCGGCAAAGACCAGCGGTACTCGGTGCGGAGGAGAAAAACTCTTGACACTAAGATTGAGCTGTGCTAAGCAGAGTTCGAATAGTGGGAACAGGGGAGCTTATGAACAGATGAGCAGAGAAGAGAGATCTCGGAGGGGCGATCTCGCCGGTCGAATCGCGTGGCTCTATTTTATCAAGGGCCACACACAGCGTGAGATTTCCGATATGCTGGGCCTTTCGAGGATGCAGGTCCAGAGGAGTATCTCGAAATCCCGGGCAACGGGTTTGGTTCGAATCAAGATCGACGATCCCTTGATCGGATGTTTTGAGAAGGAGGACAAGCTCAAAGAGCGGTTCTCCTTGTCCGACGCCGTGGTATCGGTCACTCCCCGGGACGAGGAGGGGCTGAAGAAGACCCTGGGAGAGGCTGCGGCCCGTTACCTGTTGAGAAAGCTGGAAAAGAATCAGGTGGTCGGCGTGGGTTGGGGGACCACGCTGAAAGAGATCACCAAGTTCCTTCCCAGGAGACCCCTCGCCCAGTGCCATGTCGTATCGCTCATCGGTGGCTGGACCAAGAAAGCCGACGAAAACTCCTATGAGGTTGCCTGGAAGCTGGCCGATGCTCTGAGTGTGGAGTGCTACTACATATCGGCTCCTGCGGTGGCCGACTCCGCCAGGAGCAGGTCGATCATCGCCTCTGAAAAGAGCGTCAACCGCGCCTTGGAAATGGCCAGGCGATCGGACCTCGCCGTGGTAGGGATAGGGAACGCAAGCGAAGACTGCTCTCTTGTCAAGGCCGGCTTTCTATCTCCCGGAGAGGTCAGACGGCTGAGAAGCCTTGGGGCGGCCGGAGATGTATGCGGCCATTTCTATGACAAGGAGGGGGTCCCCGTCAACAGTGGGTACGCGGAGCGGGTGATCGGGGTCGGTCTGGACGAGCTGAGAAAGATCAGGACCGTGATCGGCGTGGCAGGAGGCGTGGGCAAGGTCGACGCCATCCACGGTGCTTTGAAAGGAGGATACGTGAATGTCCTGATAACCGACGAGGAGACCGCCGGCAGGTTGCTCGTCTCCGAGGAGTGATCCGTCTAGGCAGATTAGGTCTGATAGAGGCGGAGGCCGCTGGGAAGGCGTAGGAAACAGCGTGGAGGGAACCGGCATGGAGATCAACCGGAAGATCGAATCAGGAGATGTCTTGGTCGAGATGGAGGGTGCACGGGGTGTGGTCAAGAAGGTACTCGTTGGGCCTGAAGAGGGATCGGACGACATCGTAATGAGGTACTTCAAGGTCCTTCCAGGAGGGTATACCGTCCGGCACAAGCACCAGTACGAACATCTCGTCCAGGTGGAAAAGGGCAGGGGTGTAGCCATCGATGAAAAGGGGCAGGAGCACCCTCTGTCTGCTGGCCACAGCATCTTCGTGGCCCGAAACGAGGTTCATCAGTTCACCAATCCCTACTCGGAGCCGTTCGAGTTTATCTGCGTGATTCCGAACTACGCCAAGTAGGCTCTTTCCAGCCGGGCGGCTGTGATGGGGAAAAGGAGGCGGGAGATGGCAAGAGAATTCAAATACGCAACGGGACTCTGGTGCCTGGGCGGATGTGCCGACCGGTTTGTCCCCTCAGGATACCTCGGCCGGTCTTACCAGCTCAGGGAGCTCATCGACATGGCGGCCTCGGTCGAAGGGATCAAGGGCATCGAGCTGTTCTCCTCCCAGCTGGAAGGGGTCGACCTGAAGGAGACCAGGAGCTATATCAGGGACAAGGGGCTCCAGGCTACGGGCATACTAGCCAATACCTTCGGGGATCGGAGGTTCAAACTCGGTTCCATCACCCATACCGATGAGAGGCTCAGGAGAGAAGCGATCGACCTGTGCAAGCACACCGTCGAGATGGCGGAGAAGATCGAATGTCCGGCGGTGACCCTCTGGTTGGGCAGCGATGGTTTCGACTACCCCTTCCAGGTCGACTATGTAGGACAGCTCGACAGCCTGATCGAATCCATCAAAGATATAGCCGACTTCAACCCCAACTTGAGAATCTGCCTGGAATACAAGCTGAAAGAACCCAGGATGTACCTGGCCGTGGGAAATGTGGGCAAGGCCCTCTACCTGGCCCTTGAATGCGGCGAAAACGTGGGAGTCACCCTCGACTTCGGCCATGCCCTCATGAGCAAGGAGAAACCGGGCGAGTCTGTGGCCCTCCTGAGCCGTCACGGCCGGCTCTTCAATGTCCACATCAACGACGCTTACGGAGAGTGGGACGATGATCTAATAGTTGGGTCAGTCCATATACCGGATACCCTGGAGTTTCTCTACTACCTCGATCTGACCGGCTACGACGGCTGGTTGGGACTCGACATCTTCCCTTTCAGGGAGGATGCTCTGAAGGCCGCCGGCCTCTGCATCAAGAACCTCAATAACCTCGTTGCCATGCTAGACCGGATGGATTACGGGGAACTCAGGAGAGCCCAGGATACTCTTGATGCAGGAGTGACACAGGAAGTAGTGAGCAAGGTCATCTTCGGGAAGTGAGGGATCCCCTCTCTTCGATTCGGATGAGAAAGGAGGAGGTTGCGGCGTCAAAGATCTCTATAACCCCGATCCGGGAGCCATAAGGAAGGGAAGGCCAGCCTTAAACGTCCGTGGTGGTAGCAAAGGAGGTGTCCCATGGAGCGAAGAGGTTTGAGAAAGTGGTCAAGACTCCTTTTGCCTGTGATGATCCTGGCGCTGTGTGTCGCAATTCCCTATGCGGCAGAAGGAAAGATCAAACTACTGAAGCCAGGCGTCAAGAATCCGGATGTTGACTTTTCTGGAATAGAGATCACGGCCATCCATGACGCCTTTGCCGGGAAGATCCTAGAGTGGTACGCTCCTCTCCTCAAGAAGGAGTGTGGAGTCACGATAGGCAAGACCGAAATGGTCGATATTCCCAAGTTGAGGGAGAAGGCCATCGGTGACCTTATCGGGGGGAAACCGACATGGCAGCTTGTGGAGATAACCCCGAATTTCCTCGCCGATTTCGTTCTCACCGGGAAGATCGAACCCCTTGATAAGTATTTTGCCAAGTACGACGATGCCCAGATGAAGGCGTATTTCGACGACATCCTGGAACCCTACAAAGAGTTCTACATGAAATGGGGCGGCAAGCTCTGGGCCATTCCCTTTGACGGCGATGTCCACCTGTTCAACTACAGAAAATCCTATTTTGCAAATCCGGAGTACAAGCAGAAATACCGGACAGAGTATGGGAAGGAGCTCGCCCCTCCTGAGACCTGGGAGGACTACATGAACCTCTGCAAGTTCTTTTCCGGGGTCCTTCCTCCCGGTGTCTGGCCGACCATGTGGTGGGGCATGCCTCCGTGGAGCTGGGCCTTCTACTTCAACATCGCGGCCAGTCGCGGGGTGAACTACTTTGACAAGGAGATGGAGCATGCCCTCTGGCCGAGAGAGGAGGCCATCGCGGCCCTCAAATGGCAGGTAGCCACCGTGCCCTACTGCCCGCCCGGAGTGGCCACCTTCGGAAACGAGACCGTCGACTACTGGCTTGCCGGAAAGGTGGTCATGCAGATCTGGTGGATAGACATCAACGAGTGGGGCCAGATGGGAACTCCGAAGGTCTAAGGCGACGTGGCCAATGCTCTGATTCCGGGCTATCGTGACCCAAAGACGGGCAAGGTACGCCACCGCGCCATGATGCCCTACAACCGGGTGTGGGTGATTCCCAAGAACCTTCCCGAAAAGGTCAAGGAGGCTGCATTCTACGTGGCTCTCCATGTCTCCCATTCCGATTACAGCTTCTATTCCACCCCGGATCTCCTGTGTGGGATGGACCCGTACATGTACTCCCACTATACGGATGAGAATGCCTGGCAGTACACCAAGCCCAATCCCCTGAGAGGCACTGCACCCGACTGGCCGACCAATGAACCCTGTTTCCCGGCCTTCGAGGAGGCGAGGAAACATCTGTATGGCGGGCTGGCCGCAACAATCGCCCTCTGCTGGATCTTTATCTGGAACGAGTTTCTTATCGGTTATCTTCTGTCGGGCAAGGAGGTCATCACATACCCCGCCTTCTTGCCGAGCCTGCGCCGGGGGATGCGCATAATGTGGAATCAAATCGCGGCAATCTCCATATTGGCGGCAATTCCATCGATATTGATTCTCTTTTTCTTCAGGAAGTATATAATCCGGCTCTATTTCAGATGAGCTTCCGCAGCAGTGAGGGAGGCCAAGAGATCAATGGCAAAGATCTTCATTGACGGCATATCCAAACGTTTCGGTGACCGCCCCGTTCTCACGGATGTCTCTCTTGAGGTCGGCGAGGGTTCTTTCACCTGCCTCCTGGGCCCTCCGGGAGCGGGAAAGACCACGCTTCTCAGAATCATAGCGGGACTCGAGGATCCCACAGAGGGAAGGATCCTCTTTGATGGAGCGGACATGGCCTCGGTCGGCCCCCAGCAGAGAGGAGTCGCCATGGTCTTTCAGGATTTCGCCCTCTACCCGCACCTCACCGTGTTCGGCAACATCGCCAGCCCCCTCATCGCTTCCAGGCGGCCTAAGGATGAGGTCGACCGTGAGGTCAGGTCTGTAAGCGACTTCCTCAATATAGGCCCTCTCCTCGACCGCAAGCCCTGGCAGCTCAGTGGAGGCGAGCGACAGCGCGTGGCCATCGCGTGCCTGCTGGTGAGGAACCCCCGGGTCGCCCTCTTCGATGAACCTCTCGTCAACCTGGATTACAAGATCCGGGAGGAGATGAGGGGGCAATTCAAAACGATGCAGGAAGAATTCGGCCAGACCATCATCTATGCCACCCCGGATCCCGTGGACGCCATGGTCATGGCAGACAGGGTTGTGCTGATAGACAGGGGGACTGTTCAGCAGTATGCGCCTGTGGACGAGGTTTATGAAAGACCGGCAAACGTGTTTTCAGGGGTTTACCTGGGCTTTCCTGCCATGAACACGATCCCCGGCACCATAACGATGAAGGGGGGGAATTCTTTCTCGATACCCAGTCTCTCGGTCTGATCAAGCTCGGCAAGGTCGAACCTCATCTGCTCTCACCCGGGAAAGAAGCTATTCTGGGAATCAGGCCCGAGCATATCCTGGTCGGTAGAGAGAAGGGCGTGGATTTCGACGTCACTCTCGAGGGGAGAATCGTGGTCGGAGAAGTCATCGGGTCGGATACGATCCTCCATGTGCAAGTCGGGGATTTGCTGATAAAATCCTTTGTTCCGAGGATCGAGAGGATGGAACCAGGTACCAGGGTATACGTGTCCTTCTGGTCGAAAGATGGCTATCTTTTCGACCAGAAAACAGAAAAACTCATTGAGTAGCTTTTTTGGAGCGGCGCCATGGCTAGGGTCTACCTGGAAAATATAACAAAGGTCTTTGATGGGACTGTGGTGGCTGTGGACGACCTCACCCTGGAGGTTCCGGACAGGGGGCTTGTCAGCCTCCTCGGTCCTTCGGGTTGTGGAAAGACAACAACGATGAGGATCATCTCGGGACTCGAAACCCCTACATCCGGACGGGTCTACTTCGACGACCAGGACTTCACGGATATCACCGCCAGGCACCGCGATGTAACCATGGTTTTTCAGTTTCCGGTCCTCTATCCAAGCATGTCGATCTATGATAATATTTCTTTTCCCCTGGTCGCTCAGGGACTGTCACGCGATGAAATCAGGCGGCGGGTGGAGGAGGTGAGTGCCCTTTTTGGGTTATCCGGCTTCCTTTACAGGGGTGCGACGGAACTCGATGCGGGAGACAAGCAGAGAGCGGTTTTGGCACGTGCATTTATCAGAAGGCCCAGGGTCTATCTGCTTGACAAACCACTCACCAATGTGGATCCCAAGGCAAGACTCGACCTCCGATCCGAATTGAAGAGGATGCAGATAGATCTCGGCCAGACGATGATCTATGTAACCCATGATCAGAGCGAGGCGCTCACCCTCGCCGACAGGATCGCGGTGATGGACAAGGGGAGGCTGCTCCAGTACGACAGTCCGGAGAATATTTACAGATACCCTGCCAGTACGTTTGTCGCCTGGTTTATCGGCAATCCAGGAATGAACTTCCTCGACTGCAAGGTCACAGAGAGGGACGGCCGGGCCTTCTTGAATGTCGGCGGACTCGAGCGGCCTGCGGAGAGACTGGTGCCGAAGCTGGGGACCGGCCGGCTGGCCCGGGAATTCATCCTCGGCATCAGGCCCGAACACATCGAGGTCGGCCTGGAGGAGGGTGCAGACTATTTTCCGGCGACTTGCAACTTCGTGGAGCCCATGGGAAACCGGCAGATTCTCCATCTTGTAGTTGGAGGACAGTCCATCAAGGCAAAGGCTGTCGGGTCGAAGAGGACACTCAAGGGGGAGCGGGTCTGGGTGCGGTTTCCACCTGAGGAAATCCGTGTATTTGATTCTCTGACGCATGAGCTTGTTGTCTAACCGAGAATTCGGCGGCAGGAGACGGGTATGAAGGCATTGGTGACGGTTCCATTGGCCGAGGACGGCCTGAGGAAGCTGAGGGAGATGGTCGAGGTTGAGCTCGAGGGACAGGCCAAGGGTGGAAGGGTTCTTTCGGTGGATCGGCTGAAGGAGGTTCTGGCCGGCAAGGAGATCGTTATAGTGGAGTTCGAGCCGATTGTCCGCGAGGTGATCGAGGCGGCCAGCCTGAGGATCATCGCGTGCACCCGGGGGGGACCCCAGGCCAACATCGACATCCCCGATGCCACCGCCAGGGGGATACCCGTTCTCTATGCGCCTGGCCGTAATGCCGTGGCGGTGGCAGAGCTTGTCTTCTCCTTGATGATCGGGGTGGCCCGGCACGTGGCTCAGGCCCATCATCTTCTGAAGACAGGGCATTACCTGGCCCCGGCAGGGACTTCCGAGGGGGGAGAGAGAAACGTGGTGTGGGGGGTGGAGGAGGGCAGCCCCTACATGGTTTTCAAGGGACCGGAACTCTGCGGCAGGACCCTGGGGATCATCGGCTTGGGCGAGGTGGGAGAGCGAGTGGCGGCAAGGGCCAGGGCCTTTGAGATGAAGATCATTGTCTACGACCCTTACATCCCCGAGGAGAAGATACTCCAGGCAGGAGCCCGGCCCGTGGATCTGGAGACCCTGCTCAAGGAATCGGACTTTGTCACGGTCCACTGCAAAGTCACGCCTGAAACGAGGGACCTCATAGGCGAGAAAGAGATCGCCTTGATGAAGCCGTCAGCCTATCTGATCAACACCGCAAGGGGAGCCATTGTGGACGAGAAGGCCCTGGCTGTGGCATTGAGAGAGGGGAGAATCGCCGGGGCCGGTCTCGATGTCTTCAAGCAGGAACCTCTTCCCTCTGATAGCCCCTTACTCACCCTTGACAACGTAGTGCTGACCCCGCATATTGGAGGTGCTTCCTGGGATGTGGAGAGGCATCAGACAGAGATCGTGGTTGGAGACTTGGCCCGCTTACTTTCCGGAGAGCGGCCCAGGTGCTGTGCCAACCCAGAGGTCTTGGAGTCTTTTCGCCTCGGTTGACACCTTCCAGGCATAGAGGAAACTTCCTGTTCAGGGGAGGGGGCATGAGAAAGCCGCTTCTTCTCGGGATCGACGCAGGTACCTCCGTCGTCAAGACGGTCGTCTTTGACGAGGACGGCCGTGAGATTGCTGTAAGCCGGGAAAGGGTGCCCGTAGAGACGACAAGGCCCAACTGGGCGGAACAGGACATGGACCTGGTGTGGAGTGCCGTCAAGAAGACCGTATCGCGCTGCCTCAAGGGCCATGGAATATCGGCCTCGGATATCGCCGGTGTAGGGGTCGCCGGGCAGGGGGATGGATGCCGGCTGGTCGACAGCCATTTGAGACCGGTGCGAAAGGCCGTGCTCTGGACCGACGGCCGTGCGGGAGAGATCGTTCGCCAGTGGGAACAAGATGGGTCGGCACTCTCGAGTTTCCACATCTGTGGGTCCGCCATCTTTTCAGGTGCCCCGGCAGCCGTCCTGGAATGGCTGAGGAGGAACGAACCCGACTCCCTGGCTAGGGCGGCCCACTTTCTCTTTGCCAAGGACTGGATCAAGCTCAAACTGACGGGACGTATCATCACGGACCCATCCGATGCATCCCGTGCCCCCTTTGATATCAGGAAGAGGGGATACTCCCCCGACCTCTTTGAAATGCTGGGTCTTTCATCCTATTTCCGACTCTTTCCGGAGATCTCCGAAGCCTCGGAGGTTATCGGGGAGGTTACCAGGGAGGCGGCCCGTGAAACCGGGCTCCGTGTCGGGACACCGGTGACCAATGGGATGATCGATGTTGTGGCTTGCGGAGTGGGCGTCGGGGCGATCAATCATGGCCAGGCATACTCCATTATCGGGACGACCTGTTTCAACGGTGTTATCATGGACAGGGTGGAGCTGAAGCCGGTGGGGGTGGGAATGACCCTGGCCTATGCATTCGACGAGCAGACGCTCCGCTCGATGCCGAGCCTCGCAGGGACCCCGAATCTCGACTGGTTCATCGACAGGTTCTGCCCCCAGGAAAAGGAGAAGGCGGCAAAAGAGAAGCTCGATCTCTATGCCCTCCTGGAGGATGAGGTCAGCCGGGTGCCTGTCGGGTGCGAAGGGATCATCTATCACCCCTATATCAATCCCGGAGGAGAGCGGGCCCCCTTTGTCAAACCCTCGGCTGTCGCTCAGTTTTTCGGACTCAGCCTGAGGCATTCCAGGTGGCACCTGCTGCGTTCGGTCTACGAGGGGGTGGCACTCTCCATGGTCGACTGCTTCGATCACATCCCCGTCTCTGTGAGCAACCTGATGGTGTGCGGCGGGGGGGCTGAAAGCCCGCTCTGGTGCCAGATCGTCTCCGATGCTACCGGCAGAGCTGTGAGCATACCCAAGGGGAGCGAGTTCGGCGCCCTTGGGGTCTCGATAACGACGGGCCTCGCCACCGGAGTATACAGAGACAAGGGGGAGGCGGTGAAGCGAACGGTCTCTGTGGGGGCTACCTTTGAGCCCAACATGGAGAACCACCGGAAGTATCAGGAACTGTCCAGGTTGTATAGGAGCCTTTACCGGCATGTCTGGGATGACTGGGACTTGAGGGCGGAGATACTCGGCAGGGTGACCTCAGGGACCCGGCCTTAGCAAGATCCCTTTACCCGGGCAGATCAGAAGGTTTCCGTGGAGGTCTTCCATGCGAGTGGCAATGTATTACAGCAACGATGATGTTCGCCTGGAAGAGATACCCAAACCGGAGATCCATCCCGGTGAAGTCCTGGTCCGCGTGGAGGCCTGCGGTATCTGTGGAAGCGACGTAATGGAGTGGTATCGCCTCGGCAGGGCTCCCCTGGTGCAGGGCCACGAGCTTGCCGGAGAGATCGTGGCCGTGGGCCCGAATGTGGAGGGGTACAGAAGAGGTGACAGGGTATTCGCCTATCACCATGTTCCCTGCAATACGTGTCACTACTGTGTTCGGGGCCACCAGACCGTGTGCGATACCTTTCGGAATACCCATCTTGATCCCGGGGGCTTTGCGGAATATGTCCGAATCCCGGCGATCAATGTGGACCGGGGACTCTATCTGCTCCCCGAGGAGGTCTCCTTTGAAGAGGCCACATTCGTGGAGCCCTTGGCCTGCGTCGTACGGGGGCAGAGACTCGCGCGTATGAGGCCGGGTGATTCGGTTCTTGTCATCGGGAGCGGCATCGTGGGGCTTCTCCAGGTGCAACTGGCCCGTGCCACGGGGGCCAGCCCGATTGTGGCCACGGATCTTGTAGACTACAGGCTGGAGGCTGCAAGGAGATTCGGGGCCGACGTGACGGTTCACGGGAAGGAGGATGTTCTTTCATGCCTGCGAGAGGTCAACGGGGGGCGACTGGCAGACACCGTGGTGATTTGTACGGGAGCCGTGGCTGCGCTCTCCCAGGGGCTCGCGTGTGTGGAACGGGGAGGCACGGTTCTCTTTTTCGCACCCACACAGCCGGGGGAGACGATTCCCGTGGAGGCGAACGAGCTCTTCTTCAAAGAAATCACCCTCACCGGTTCTTACTCGGGAAGCCGGGAGGATGCAGCCGTTGCCCTGGAGCTGATTCGTACCCGGCGTGTCCGGGTCAGGGAGATGATCACCCATCGATTCGGCCTGGCCGAAACGGGCAAGGGGTTCGCCCTTGTAGCCTCGGCCAGGGACTCCATAAAGGTCATCATCGAACCTCAGAAATAGGGATGGAACATACCTGCTCGGCTGGCTGGCGAGCAGCGGCCTGAGTACGGTCCGAAAGGAGGAGAGGATCATGGATTGGGGAATGGAGAACCGTCTGGCCCGTTTGATTCAGTCGGACGGCCACTGCTTTTTTCTGCCTATCGACCACGGGTACTTTCAGGGGCCCACGACCCGGCTTGAGAGGCCGGGGGAGACGATAAGACCTCTGATCCCCTTCGCGGACGGACTCTTTGTAACCCGTGGGGTGCTCCGTGCTTGCGTGGACCCAAAGAACAGTCCTCCCATCATACTCAGAGTCTCGGGGGGGACCAGCATCATCGGAAAGGATCTTTCCCATGAGGGGATCACCACCTCGGTCCAGGAAGCCCTTCGCCTGAATGTGGCCGCGGTGGGCATGTCGATCTTCGTTGGGAGTGAGTATGAGCACGAAACCCTCATGAGTCTCGGGAGACTGGTGGATGAATGCGAGAATTACGGAATACCGGTGATGGCCGTGACAGCGGTGGGGAGGGAGCTTGAAAAGCGAGACGCCCGTTACCTGGGCCTCTGTTGCCGGATTGCCGCTGAACTGGGAGCAAAGGTGGTCAAGACCTACTGGTGCGAAGACTTCGAGCGGGTAACCAACGGCTGCCCGGTGCCCGTTGTCATGGCCGGCGGGCCGAAGTGCGAGACGGAGCGGGAGGTTTTCGAGTTTGTCCACGACGGCATGGAGAGGGGGGCCATCGGTCTCAACCTGGGGAGGAATGTGTGGCAGCATGACCACCCCGTGGCCATGATGAAGGCCCTGCGTGCCATAATCCATGAGAAGGCTTCCGTCAAGGAGGCCGAGGAGATCTTTACAGAAGAGAAAGGGAGATAGGCTCTCCCCGGCAGGGGATTGCTTCCCTGATCCCAGGAGAGGGAAGAGACAGAGACAATGGGAAGAAAGTGGGTCGGCACGGGATGGAAGATGAACAAGCTCCTGGCCGAGGCAGAGGCCTATGCGAGGAGCCTCAGGGAGTTCGTGGATGGTCATGCCCCTGAGATCGAGGTCTTCATTGTCCCGCCTTTCACTGTTCTGAGAAGGACATGCGAGATCCTCAAAGGATCTCCGGTAAAGGTCGGGGCTCAGAACATGCACTGGGAAGAACGGGGGGCCTTCACCGGTGAGATATCCCCCCTCATGGTCAAAGACTGCGGGGCCGATCTGGTCGAACTCGGGCATTCCGAGAGGCGGGCCCAGTTCGGGGAGACCGACTACACGGTGAACAGGAAGGTCCTCGCGGCTCTCGGGCACGGTCTGAGGCCCCTTGTGTGTGTGGGAGAGACCGGCCCTGAGAAGGCCTTCGGTGTTGCCAGGGAGTGCGTGGCGCGCCAGGTGAAGATAGCCTTGAAGGACGTGCCCGAGAGCAGAATCGGCGAGGTGATTCTGGCCTACGAGCCGGTCTGGGCGATCGGTGAATCGGGGACGCCGGCCGAGCCGGACTATGCAAACTCCGTCCACGGCGTGATAAGAGATGCGGTCTCAGGACTCTACGGGAGCCGGGCTGCCGGGGAGGTTCCCGTTCTGTACGGGGGCAGCGTCGACGCAGAGAACGGGCCTCTTTTTGTGAGGGAGAAGGAGGTTGACGGCCTCTTTGTCGGGCGGGCGGCCTGGGATGTGAGAGGCCTGATTCGGATTATCGAAGCGGTTCAAGGGGAGAGCCGAGGAAGGCCCCGGGGTCACGAAGGGCCGGCTCCATGAGGGGGCTGACGCGTGATGGGTCTGCCGGTTGAATCCAGGGGGGATTGACGGCCAGGGGAGAGGGGGATGAAGGGGGAGAGGTTTCGAGATCAGGTGTCGTGATCACCGGTGGCGGGACCGGGATCGGAAAGGCCTGTGCCCTGGCCTTTGGCGAGGAGGGGGCGAGGTTGGTGGTGGCTGGGAGGCGCGAGGGGCCTCCCAGAGAGACGGTGGATGAGCTCCGGTCGCACAACAGCAGAGGAGAGTATCGAGTCGTGGACATCAGCAGGTCCGATCAGGTGAACGGTCTGGTCGATGGGGTCTTGGAGAGGTTTGGAAGGTTGGATGTGTTTGTGGCGAATGCCTCGATGGTTCTCGTGTCTCCCATAGAAGAGACGACAGATGAGGAGGTTCACCGTCTTGTCGACATCAATATCAAGGGGACCTACTTCCAGCTCCGGAAAGCCGCCATGACGATGAAAGAACAGGGTTTCGGAAACATAGTGGCCATGTCATCCATGTCCGGATTGGTCGGGCATCCGTACATGACCCTCTACTGTGCGACCAAGGCAGTGATTGCGAATATGGTTCGGGCCCTGGCCCTCGAGCTTGCAGCCACGGGTATCAGGGTCAATGCGGTCTGTCCGGGTACCATCGATACGGCCATGCCTCGTGACTACGCTGCTTCCACCGCTGATCCAGAGGCGACGATTCGGAGATTCATCGAGGCAGAACCGATGAAGCGGTTGGGGCGTCCCTCGGAGGTCGCCAGGGTGGTTCTGTTTCTCGCCTCTACTGAGGCCTCCTTTGTAACGGGTTCCACGTACCCGGTGGATGGTGGGTTCCTTGCAGGGAGGTGAGAGCCTTTTCCCCCTCACGGAGTGGCACGGGCGGGTCGCAAGGTGGGCCTAAATGCGAGAAGGAGCAGGGGGTTTCCGAGCCGGGGCGTCGGTCTCGGTTGCATGGCAACACTCATGGGAAAGGAGGTGAGAAGGAAGGGATTTTGCGGTACACCGTGAGGAGAGGTGGGAGTAGATTGCAAACCCCTGAATTGGAAGGAGGGAACGTCATGAGAAGCAGAAAAGCTCTGTTTTTGGCGTTCAGCCTGTTGTTGGTCATGACCGTGAGCATGCTTTTTGTCGTCTCCCAGCCCATGGCAGGGGAGCATCCGCTCAAGGGGAAGAAGATCGACATGGCCATCTTGGGGATTGGTGGTTGGTTGCCGAGCCGGCTGGGGGTGGACATGTCGCCCCTGTTCGCCGAGTACGCCAAGGAGAAGTACGGATACGAGGCCAGGTTCACTTTTGCCGAAGCGCCGTTCTCGGCGCTGTTCCAAAAGGCGGCCTCAACCCTGGCGACACGGTCCCAGGAGTTCAACATCATCATCAGCGACAGCCAGTGGTTGGGCGCTTTTGCCGAACCGGGTTGGATCGTCAAGGTCAGCGATCTCATCAAGAAACACCCCGAGCTGGATATCGACTGGTATGACCCTGTCGTGGTGAACACCTATATGGAGTATCCGGAAGGGTCCGGGGAGCTGTGGGGACTGCCGGAAGAGGGGGACACAATCGCCCTCTTCGTGCGGACGGATCTTTTCCATGATCCGGCCGAGAAGGCGGCCTTCAAGGCCAAGTACGGCATGGATCTGCCTCAAACCTTCGAGGACTTTGAGAACCTGTCGATGACGGACTTCGAAAAGATCGCCGAGTTCTTCACACGGCCCGACAAGGGTCTCTACGGCACGGCCATGCAGTACTCAAAAGAGTACGATTTCATGACCATGTATCTCTATCCCTTCATGTTCTCCATGGGTGGCGATATCTGGGATCCGAGAGAAAGGAAGGTCTACGGGATCCTCAACAGCGAGATCAACGCCGAAGCCATGAAGTGGAACAGACGAATGCTGAATTACCAGCCTCCGGGCGCTGTCAATTACGGGATTGCCGAAGAGATCGACGCGTTCACCCATGACAAGGTCGCCACGGCGTTCCAGTGGGCTGCGGTCGGTCTGGCCATGATCACGGACGAGAACCGAGACAGGGTCATGGTCGTGCCTCCGCCCGGTTTCAAGCAGAAAGACGGATCCTTGAAGCGGCTTTACTCCATTGGCGGCCAGCCGTGGGTGATCAATGCATACAACGACGAGGCCCACATGACCGTGGCCATCGATTTCTTGAAGTGGTGGTACCTGCCCGAGACTCAGCTCGAGTTCGCCAGGCGCGGGGGAAACCCGTGCGTGAAGGCGGTTCTGGAGAAGTCGGGTTTTGAGGAGATCCAACCGTGGTTTCGTGCCTTCAAGTATATGCTCCGTACGGATCGTTCCCGTGACTTCTGGCACGACCCGAAATACTCCGAGATGCTGGCCGCCCAGCAGGAAGCCTTCACGGCGTATGCAACGGGGCAGATCGATGACCCGATGCTGGGCCTCGAATACGCGGCCTGCCAGCAGCAGAAGATCCTGTTCGAGGCCGGCAGGAGCAAGGTTGCCCCTCCGAGCTCGTGTGCAGACGTGAGACTGAGGTAGGGTTGCAAAGTGAAGTGCCGGTGGGCAGGGACGGCCCGCCTGCCCGCCGGTTATTGAGTCTGCTGGTTGTGAGGCGACCGATATGGGAATGGACCGGCTGGAACAAGGAGCGGGCGCGGCGGAAGGAGTGCAACCTCGAAGGGGCATCGGAGCGCGGCTGAGAACCCTGCGTATCCAGTGGATCGACAACTCACGTTACTTTCCCCTGATGTTGCTCTTGCCCGTGCTCCTCTTTTTTCTCATTTGGAACATCATCCCCCTGCTCTGGATGGTGGGGATGAGCTTCTACAACTTCTCCCTCGTTACCGGCAGCCCGCCGAGATTCATCGGTTTTGACAACTTCGTCGATCTCTACAATAGTTTCTCCGTCTGGCTTGCTCTGAGCAAGACCTTTGTCTTTGTCATCTTTGCCGTCGGGATTGAAACGGTGCTCGGGATGCTGCTTGGTTTCCTGTTCTGGGGGAGCACCCGGCTCCCGGGGCGCCGGCTTGCGCTGACACTGCTGTTCTCACCGATGATTCTGACTCCGGCGGCAACAGGTACTTTCTACCGTTTGATCTACGAACCGACTTTCGGGGTGGCCAACTATCTGATAAGCTCGATCTTCGGTGTGAAGATAGACTTCCTGGGCGACAAAGCCTGGGCCCTTGCCTCTGTGCTGCTTGTCGACGTCTGGATGTGGACGCCTTTCATGATCCTGATCACCCTGGCGGCTCTCGGTTCGGTTCCGAAGGCCGAACTGGAGGCGGCCGAGGTGGACCGACTCCCCTGGCCGAAACGCATCTGGTATGTCGTGCTGCCCCACGCCAAGTTCATTCTCATACTGGGTGTCTTGTTGCGGACCATCGACTCCTTCAAGGTCATGGACCTGATCTACCAGCTCACCCGGGGAGGTCCGGGGAACACCACCGAGGTGGTGGGGGTGATGCTGTTCCGTAAGGCGTTCGAAGGGTTTACCATGGGCTGGTCATCGGCACTGGCGGTCGTTACATTGCTGATAGCGATCGCCTTCACCTCGATCTATCTCTATATCCTGAACCTCCGTAGACAGAGAGGAGAGGTCTGATGCAGAGGGGCTGGCGTCAAAGGATATACCATGTCGTGCTCTGGCTCGTGTCGATTGTCTTTTTCTTGCCTGTCCTGTGGATTATTCTGGCGGCCTTCAAGACGAAAAGCGACGTGCTGGCCATACCCCCCAAGTGGATCTTCAGGCCGACCCTGGCCAATTTTGCGGATCTGGTGTCGCGGTACGACTTCATCCCCTCCCTGCGGAACAGTTTTCTGATATCGGCTTCGGCTGTGATCATCGCGATCATTGTTTCTTTCCTGGCCGCTTACAGCTTTTCCCGTTTCAAGCCCCGGGGTACCAACTTCCTGATGTTCATACTGCTTTCCATACGTATGGTGCCGGCTGCCGCGGTTGTGGTTCCGATCTTCCTGATGTACACTGCTTTTGGGTGGAAAGACACGTTCTGGGGAGTCATGCTCTTCTATGCCATGTTCAGCATTCCATTTTCCGTCTGGATTCTGAAGGGCTTTGTTGACGGCGTCTCCCCCCGCTACGACGAGACCGGGCTTGTCAACGGCGGATCGAGACTCCACGTCCTGTTTCGGGTCGTATTGCCCCAGGTCCGGCCTGGACTGATTGCGGCCTTCATCTTCAACCTGATCTTCGTTTGGAACGAGTTTCTGTTCAACTTCATCATCGGCGGAAGGCGGACGACCATGATCCCTGTAAGCCTGGTGACCGGCTCCCTGGCCCAGGGAGGGGTTGATTGGACCTTTGTGGCTTCTCTGGCCTCGGTGTATCTGGTGCCGCCGGTTCTGGCCATCTACTTCTTCCAGAAGTATCTCCTGGTCGGCATGACCTTCGGGACCGTGAGGGGGGAGGTATGATGCAGGGTATTGGAAGACGACCGTTTGCCTCGGCCATGCAGGCGATTCTGGTGGCCCTGCTGCTCTTGAGTTTCGTGCTGATCACCCAACAGCTTAGCAAGGCCCTCTACCAGGTGGGATTCGTGCTGCTGGCAGCCTCCACCTTTGTCCAGATTGTCTTCGGCAATGTCCCGCCGACCGCCAACTTCAGGCAATCGATGAGGCTTCTGGGCACAGGGTTGGCGATAGTTGCTGCGGTATTTGCCCTGGGTATCATCCTAGCGCCCTATCTGGTCAATCTCGGACGGCGGTGAGTCTGTGATTGCGGTTGAGCTGCGCGAAGTTACCAAGATGTACGGCCGGGTACCGGTTCTCCAGGGCGTGAATCTGACCGTAGAGGCCGGTACCTTCATGGTGATCTACGGTCCCCCTGCCTGCGGGAAGTCGGTCCTGGTCCGGTTGTTGACAGGGCTCGAGAAACCGAGTACAGGGCAGATCCTTCTCCGGGGAATCGAGGCAGGAGACGCCGACCCGGGAGAACGGAACATCGGATATGTCCCGCAGTCCTTTGCGCTGTACCCGCATTTCCGGGTCCATGAGAATATCGCCTATCCCCTGTCATTGATGAAAGTCCCCAGGAGCCGCATCGAACCGACAGTCCGGCAGGTGGCGCAGCAGCTCCAAATCGTGCCCCTTCTCGACAAGCGCCCCGACCAGTTGAGCGGTGGGGAGAAGCAGCGGGTGGCCCTTGCGCGGGGTATCGTGAAGCGCACCGAGATCTACGTCTTGGACGATCCTCTGACCGGACTGGACTTCAAGCTCCGCGAGCAGCTCTTTGACGATCTGAAGGAGATGCAGGAGTCGCTGCAGGCCACATTTATCTACACGACTTCTGATCCGCTGGAGACACTGGCGCTGGCCGATCATGTTGCGATCCTGGACGGTGGCCGCATTGTCGAAACCGGACCCATCGAGAGGGTCTACCTGGAACCGCAGCACGTGCGGACGATGGAACTGCTGGGTTTTCCCCATGCCAACCGGTTTGAGGGTCATTTGTACAGCCGATCGGGGCGGGTGTGGTGCCGGACGAGGCTGTTTGAATTCCCGGTTCACCCGGTTGAATCCGCTGATTTGCTTGGTGCGATGCATAACGTCGACGTGGTTGTCCGGCCGCAGGACATCGTACTGGAGCTGGATGAGACGGGCTTCTTGAGGTGTGAAGCCCGGGTTGTGTTGCGGGAGGATTTGGGGGCCGAAGTCATTGTCTATCTGGACGGAGAGGAGATCTCCCTGGTGACCGTCGTGCCCCATGCCAAGGATGATCTGATCGCCAGAGATACGCTGGCGATAGGGGTGCGGCCTTCGGCCGTTGTGCTTTTCTCTCCGGAAACGGGTCGAA
Source organism: Deltaproteobacteria bacterium (assembly GCA_019308905.1). Classification (NCBI taxonomy): domain Bacteria; kingdom Pseudomonadati; phylum Myxococcota; class Myxococcia; species Deltaproteobacteria bacterium. The sequence goes on along the minus strand of JAFDHF010000014.1, from coordinate 11,370 downwards.
GAATCGGGCAGGGGGCTGCAGGTCATGTCTGAAATTCGTCTGGTCGACCTCCGCAAGGAATTCGACGATGTCGTGGCTGTCCGGGACGTGACCATTACCTTTCCCAGCGGCACGGTTACGGGTCTGCTGGGACCTTCCGGGTGTGGCAAGACGACGATGATGCGAATGATCGCGGGCCTGGAGCGGCAGACCGCGGGAGAGGTCTATTTCGACAATGAGAGAGTTACAGATCTTCCGCCTCGTGAGCGGAGGATCGGAATGGTCTTCCAGTATCCCGTCGTCTACCGCGGCATCAGTGTGTATCGTAACATCGAGCTGCCCCTGATGGAGGAGAAGTTGTCCGGGGAAGAGCGAAAAAGGCGTATCCAAGAGGTCGTCGAGATCTTGGGGCTGCAGGAGAGCATCGACAAGGATACGGCGCAGTTGGACATGGGAACCCGCCAGAAGGTCGCAGTTGCCCGTGCCGTGGCACGCCAGCCCAGGATTATCCTGTTCGACGAGCCGATCACCAATGTGGATGTCGAAGCCAGGGTTCAACTCAAACGGGCTCTCAAAGAGTTGACCAAACAGAGGGACCAGACCGTCATCTACGTAACCCACGACCAGACCGAGGCCATGACGCTTGCCGATCAAATCGCCCTGATGAAAGACGGCCGGATCGTTCAGTGCGATGCGCCGAGGAGACTCTACAACCAGCCGAATGACGTGTTCGGCGGGTGGTTTCTCGGCAATCCGGGTATGAACTTCTTCGATCACGATGTGGAGACGTCGGATGGTTCCCAACGATTGACATCACCGCTTTTCCCCGGTCCGGTGGAGATATACGGAGCAGACGGAGCACGTCGGGTTACCATTGGTATCCGCCCTGAACATGTCAGGATCAGCCTGGAGCAGACGTCCAGGTCGGTCCGTGGCAGGATCTCCCGCAAGTTCATCGTCGTAGGTGGCCAGTACCTGCTTTCCATCGAATTTGGCGAGCGGCTCCTGAAGGTGAAAGTCGACCCTGTGCTTGGCCGGCAGGTACAGGATGAGGTATGGGTCGAGTGTCCACTCGAGTGGGTTACGGTGTTCGGGCCGGATGGGCATCGACTCGGGGCGGCGCTGTCGGTGGATCGGCCGGGGAAAAACACGGGTCTGATTTCCTGAAGACCGCCTGAGGGCATCCTTCTCAGTAATTTGCCAAATTAGCTCGAAAACGGCCGAATCTGAACGCCAAACGGCTCTCTTCAGCCGGTTTTGAAAAAAGCCAGGCTTGCATTTTTTGGCTTTTTTGAATATGGAATCCATATTCCACGATCCTCCAGGATGAAGGGTAGAGGAGGCCTGGGAAGGGCGGGAAGCCCCGCACCCGGGTGCAGGTATCGGAAATCGTCCGGGAATGCACAGATGATCCAGACAGGATTGATCTCGGATAGCCGCCTCGTTTCCCCTCTGATTCGGGGGATGAGGATCCTGGAGTTGCTGTCAAGGGAAGCTCCTCTCTCACTCGAGAAGATATCCAGCCAGACAGGGATCCCCCGTACCTCGGTTTTCAGGCTTTTGAATACCTTAGAGGCTCTCGGATACGCCGAACGGGAGCAGATCAGGGGTATCGATCATTGGATGCTCGGCCTGAAGCTTCTCGACCTGACGAGTTCAAAGCTCTCCAAGCTGGACCTGAGAAAGGAAGTCAGGAGAACCATGGAAGAGCTGGCCGAGAAGACCGATGAATTCGTTCAACTCGGCGTGCTGTACGGGGGCAAGGTGATGTATATCGATCATGTAAAACGACCGAAACCTCTGGCCATGTACGCGGAGGTCGGAAGTCAACTGCCCATCAATGTGAGTGCCGCCGGGATGGTTCTGGCTGCAGCCCTCGATGACAAAGAACTGGGCAAGCTGCTCAGGGAGCAGGATTTCCCTGCAAATACTCCCAATGCACCGACGGACCCGGATGAGCTGCGAAGAATCCTGATGGATGTCGCCCGCCAGGGGTTTGCGATCGACGACCAGCAGTACGCAGTCGGTATCCGGTGCATAGCCGCGCCGATCCTAAACCATGACGGCCGGGTAATTGCCGCGATCAATATCACCGGTTCCCTGCTCAGCATGACCGATGACCGCATGGATACCCTGATCGACGAGGTGAGGGGTGCGGCACTGGAGGCCTCGAAAAAGATGGGGTACCCCGGAGAATCGATTGCAGGGCCTCTCAGGCCTGAGGGTGTTTGAGCGATTCGGCCGGACCGTGGAAGAACGGAGGGCGAGGAGGAGGGCTTGATGGCCAGAGTTCTGCTGAAGAATCTGGTAAAGAATTTTGACGAAGTGACGGCGGTAAAGGACCTCAACCTCGAAATAGAGGACAGGGGGTTTGTGGTGCTTGTTGGACCTTCGGGGTGTGGAAAAACGACGGTTCTCCGCATCATCGCCGGGTTGGAGTCACCCACAGAGGGTGACGTCTACATCGATGATACCCGGGTCAACGAGGTGAGCCCGAAGGACAGGGACGTGGGCATGGTTTTTCAGAACTATGCGCTCTTCCCCCATCTCAATGTGTACGAAAACATGGCCTTTGGTCTCAGGCTGAGAAAGTTCCCCAAGGAGGAGATAGAGAAGAGGGTGCATGAGGCTGCAAACCTGTTGGGCATAGCGGATCTTCTCCGGAGAAAGCCCGGTCAGCTGTCGGGAGGCCAGCGGCAGCGGGTGGCGGTGGGCCGGGCCATTGCCAGGAAACCGAGGGTTTACCTCTTTGACGAACCCCTGAGCAACCTCGACGCGAAGATGCGGGTTCAGATGCGGGCCGAATTCGAGAAACTCCACGAGAGAACCGAGACGACCTTCGTCTATGTGACCCACGACCAGGTGGAGGCCATGACTCTGGCCGATCGGATCGTAGTCATGAAAGACGGAGAGCTCCAGCAGTCGGGCGAGCCATTCGAGCTTTTCGAAAGACCCGTCAACATGTTTGTTGCCGGTTTTATCGGGAGTCCTTCGATCAATTTCATCCCTTTGAAGGTGGCCGGGGGCGACTCGGGACTCCGCCTGCAGGGAGGGTCCCTGGACATCGAGTGCCCGGCAGACCTTGAGGAAGGACTTATGCCTTACAAGGGGAAGGAGGTCGTTCTGGGGATCCGGCCGGAACACGTCTACACTTCCCCGCCGGCGGGTCGTGACTCTCAGAGGCCGGATCTGAGGGCGGAGGTCGAAGTCTGCGAGCCCACAGGTACGAACGTCTATCTCTTTCTCGTCTCCGATTCGTTCAGGTTCGTATCCGTGGTGAGTGCCAAGAGGCGGCCCAGGCCCCATGACCGCGTCGACGTCTGGTTCGACATGGGAGAGATGCACTTCTTCGACCCTGCAACGGAGAAGGCGATCCTGTCGCCTGGTTGACCTTGTCCGTGAGGATGTATCTCGAGGGTTCCGGCCCTTGTACTCTGCATTGCCGAGAAAGGAGGTGAAAGGCTGAGCATCGTGTCTCGATCGTATTTCTAGCCAAAACAGGGAGGTGACTTATGAAGAGATTTGGATTCGGATTCTTGGCCTTGTTTGCCCTCTGTCTGGCGTTGGTGCTCTCGACACCGGTTGCGGCGGGCAACAGACCCTTTGAGGGCGTCACCATCAACATCGGGGTTCTGGCCGCGGGCCAAAGGGGAGCCATCTCTGGAGCACTCTACCAGTGGCGGCCCCAGTGGGAGGAGATGACCGGTGCCAAGCTCAATATTATCGAGGTTCCCATCGCTCAGATCCGTGAAAAGATCATGACCGACCTCTACACGGGAGCAGGGGGATTCGACGGCTTTGACGGCCCGGTCTGGTTGATGGGGGATCTGGTCAAGGGCGATTTTCTGGTTCCCATCGAGAAATGGATGAACGACCCCCGATTCCCCAAATGGAATCCCGATGATGTGGTAGAGCCCCAGCGCTCGATCCACTTCTGGAAAGGGGTTCGCTATCTTGCCTCCAACGACTACGACTGCCATACCCTGATCTATCGAAAAGACATTCTTACCGATCCGAAATGGCAGGAGGCCTTCAAGAAAGAGAAGGGATACGCCTACCATGTGCCTCCCCGAACCTGGGAGGAACTGGCCGATGTTGCGGAGTTTTTCAACGGCAAGGATTGGAACGGCGACGGCAAGCCGGACCACGGGATCTCCCAGTCCTGGAAGAAGGGGGAGCAGGCCATGTGGCACTTCTTCTCCCTCGCCTCGGCCTATATGATAGTTCCAGGAGCCGAGGAGGGTCGTGTGACCGACGCGAGCAACGCCTACTGGTTCGACCCCGAGGATATGAGGCCGCTGATCAACGAGCCCGGCTATGTGCGGGCCATGGAGATGGCCGTTCGCCTGTACAAGGCCGGTTCCCCTGCCCAGGCAGGCTGGGGACTGGGCGAGATGTGGGGGGATTTTCTGGCAGGCAATGCCATCTTCAACTACGGCTATGGCGACCACGGCGCCCTGGTCCAGGAAGAGGAACGGTCCAAGGTAAAGGGGAAGATAGGCTGCAGCATCCTTCCGGGGACCAAGGAGGTCTGGAACGCCGCCACCAAGAAGTGGGTGAAGATGGACAAACCGAATTTCGTTGTCAACACGATCGGGCCCTCCTGGAGCATCTTTATTTTCAAGCAGACCAAGCATCCGGAGGCCGTCTATCACCTGGCCGCCTTCCATGCCCGGAGTGATGTCCATTTCTGGAACGTTACCCATGGGTTCACGGGGATCAACATGGGAACCTACACCGAGTTCTTCAAGGACCACGGAGGCCAGGCGACGGTCGACAGTTGGGTCGAGTCCGGCTGGAACCGCAACGATGCGATTGAGTACGAGAAAGCCTTCTACGAGAACTACTTCATGGGCAAGGTCTGGCTGCCCAACCTGAGAATCCCCGGTACCTTCCAGTACGTGGATGCCCTGGATGAACAGTTACAGGCAGCCATCACCGGGCAGCTCAGCCCCAAAAAGGCCCTCGATCGCTGTGCTCAGGACTGGGAGGACATCACGGATCAACTGGGAAGATCCGAGCAGCTCAGGTACTTCAGGGAAGACGTAGGCTACACGAAGTAGCAGTGTCCGGGTGGATGAGGGGGAAGGACGGGTTCTCCTCCCTCATCCCCCTTGAGGGGCAAGGATGGAATATCTCATACTCGGGTTTCCGGTTTCACGGTGGATCGTGGTCTTTATCGGCCTGCTGGTTATCCTCTTCATCCTTCGTCAGATACCGAGTCAGACAAGGGAGAGACACATAAAGGTCCTGCTCCTGGCTCCGGCCATTGTCTGGATCGTGGGAATGGTCATCTATCCACTCTTCTACGCCCTGTATATCAGCTTTCTCCACAAGGGGGCCGGGGTGACCACCTCCTTTGCCGGTCTCTCGAACTACTCTAGGGTTTTTCGAGATTACAAGTTCTGGGCCTCGGTCCGGTTCACCGCGATTTTTGTCGCCGTGGCAGTAAGCGTGGAGCTCGGGCTGGGCCTGATCATGGCCATCCTGGTCAACCGCGAGATCAAGGGAAAGCGGTTTTTCAGGCTGGTATTCCTGCTGCCGCTTTTCACACCCCCCGTGGCCCTGGGGTTTCTAGCCTTTACCCTGGTCTTCGAGACCGGCCCCCTCAACAGTTTTCTCTCCCTCTTTGGTATGGGGCCTGTGGCCTGGACAGCCGACCCCAAGGTGGCCCCCTTCACGATCATCCTGCTCGACATATGGGAATGGACCCCGTTCTGTTTTCTGGTCATTCTGGCGGGTCTCCAGCTGGTACCCGAGGATCTGGCCGAGGCGGCCTATCTCGACACGAACTCCGATTTGGAGGTTTTTCGCCGTGTGACCTTCCCATTTCTCCGCCCGGCCTTTCTGACCGCGCTGATGTTGCGCCTCATAGAAGCCTTGAAACTCTTCGACGTGCCCTATGCCCTCACATACGGAGGGCCGGGCTTGGCAACTGAGAGTTATTCGATTTTTACATACAAGACGGCTCTCAAGCACTTCACCCTGGGCCGAGGGGCGGCTCTGGCTTTTCTCTTTCTCCTTGCGATCCTGATTCTCTTTTCGCTCCTCTTCAGGATCAGCCGGTTCACCGAGGTCTACGAATGAGGAGAGATCGACCTTCGACCGAGAGGGCGGACAGAACCTCCTGTTTCGCCGGAGAGGAGAGCAAAGGGGGCGAATATGTACAGTGGTAGATCGAGCAGGCCGACATCCATCCTTGTCTATGCGGTTCTGATCCTCTTGAGCATCTGGGCCGTTTTTCCCTTTTACTGGGTGATTGTGACCTCCTTCAAGCATCCCAAGGACACGCTGGGGACGAAGCTCATTCCCTTTGTTGACTATCAACCCACCCTGGAGAACTGGAAACAGGAGATCGGCAGGCGCTGGCCGGAGCTTTCAAAGGGGCTCAAGAACAGCCTCTCAATTGCCGTGACGACCTCTCTGCTCACCCTGTTCCTGGGGAGCATGGCCGGGTTCAGTCTGGCCAGGTATCGTTTCCGGAGGTGGAGCAACAAGAATATACTGATCTTTTTCCTCTCCCAGAGAATGCTGCCTCCCGTGGTTCTCGTCATCCCCTTCCTGCTCATGTTCAAGGCTGCCAGGCTGGTGGACTCCCAACTCGCCCTCATCCTGGTCAATACGACTATCAACCTCCCTTTCGTTGTGCTCATCATGCGCGACATCTTCAGGGAGATCCCGCCCGAGTTGGATGAGGCGGCCCGTGTCGAGGGATGCAGCAGCTTTGCCATCTTCTACAAGGTGGCTCTCCCACTGGCCGGTTCCGGTCTTGTAGCGGCGGGGATCCTCGTCTTTGCCTTTACCTGGAACGAATACCTCTTTGCCTTGAGTCTGGCCTACCAGCGGGCTGTGACGATTCCCCTCCAGATCGCCGGTACGGGAAATGTCCAGGGGGTTCAGTTCTGGATCACATCGGTGCGCGGTCTGGTGGCAGTCCTCCCTCCGGTCGTCCTGGCTCTCTCTGTCCAGCGTTTCATAGTGCGGGGGCTGACCTTCGGAGCCCTGAAGGGCTGAGAAGGGACAGAGAGGCCCGCCCGCCTCCGGGGTCTCACCTCATAGGGCCGGGCAAAGAGGAAACAACGCAAAGGGGGCAGTGCGTGAACCTCACTGGAGTGTGGCTTTGACGTCTCCGGCCACCCTGGTAGGTATGCCGAGATGGAGGCAGGTTGCGACCAGCTCTTCGAGGATTTCTCCATACCCGATGGTTATATGGTTCGACATATGGGAGGCCATGCACTGGTCCCGCCCGTAGCCGGGAATGTGCACGTTTGCAATGGGCCACTCGGCCGTGGTCTTTTCCAGGCGATCCCTGACTTCTTGTTCCGGCAGTTCCAGGACTTCCCCTGTTCCGCAGTCCATGCCGATTTCGCCGAAGCGCTCGTAGAAGCGCGCCCAGGTGATCTTCCCTGGTTTCGAGACGCCTGAGCAGGTCCCGCCGCCGAGGGGAAAGTACATCTTCGGTTGGCGATAGACCTTCACTCTGTTCCAGCCGCCGAAATGAGCGGGCGGTGCACCACCGGAAATCTCGAGGACCCAGACAAACCTGCCCTCGTACTGCCGGCCCCAACGGATGTCGTGGAGAGTGGTCTCAGGCGGCATGCCCTTCAGCTGGTAGATGTCGTGCATGAGTACCTGCGGGACACCCGACCCAATGTCTCCTTCGTTGAAATGGACTATGGGCTTGCCCTGGCAGACCACTCCACCCGTCTCAGGATCGACCACGTCGGGACGGTCTGAGTTGTTCAGCATCCCCTCAACGAGATCCGAGGCGGGCACCGAACGGACGAGACCATACTGGTAGGGGATGCCTATGGCACTGAGCCCGTAGCGCTGGTAGATCCGTGCTGCCGCGGAGTACATCTTCATCTGGGTCAATACCTGACTGTGGACGAGATGATCCCGGTAGTCCGTACCCCAGTCGAACCAAACCCCCTTCCCGACGAGCCAATTCAAATGGTTCTGGGCTTCCTCATCCGATACGAGAGACATCTCCGCAACCAGGTCCGACTGGTTCAGCAACTCGATGGGCGTACCCATGGCTCCCAGTTTGGCGGGATTCATGACGGCATTAAGCATCCCCATGCACCCCGGGTCGAGCTGTCCCATGATCCGCTTGTTGCGGATGATATCCCGAGCGAGTCTTTCGCCGAGGCTCTGAGCCTCCGGGGACAATCTGAGCCTTTGAGCCTCCACGAGGTGTGACGAATCGTACTGAATCACCCCGCTGTCGCACCACGCAGAGAGCCGCTCCATGAAGACCGGGTCGTCCGTAAAGGTCTCGCTCCACAGGCGCGAATGTTTCACCCAGAGCCTCTCCAGGGTGGCGGCGTGGTTCAGGAGTGAGACGAGACCCGGCCAGGTACCGTCGAAGTTGGCCACGAGGAGGATCGGGCCCTTGTGGGTCTGGAGGCTGCCCGCCACGTGGTGGGCATAGGCCCAGGAGCTGAGCACCACCGCCACGGGAGCGGTCGGGTCGATATTCGAGAACACACGAGCCCCCTCGTACTGTCTTGTCAGGAATCCGTGTTTGCGTCCGGCATCATACCCGGGGAGAACCTCGGTCTCCCGGCCGAGTCTGGCGAAGGCCTGGCTGACCGCCTCCAGCGTCTCCTCCTGTTTCGGCCAGCAGACCTCGCCCACGGAATCACGAAAATCCCCGTTTGAGATGAGGTAGATCTTCTTCCCCTTCATTCTCTCCCTCCTTGCGGGTCCCCCCGGTCCGAAGGCCCAGGATTATCGCCCTTCCCCGCTGTTTGCCGCCTCTGCTACTTCTGGTGCTCCCTGGCGTATTCGTATATCCTCTGGATCTTCGGCTCTGACCTTCCTCCCGGGGTATATTCCGAATTCATCCAGATCGTGACCAGGCTCTTGGCAAGCTCAACCCCGGTCACCTGGGAGCCGAGGGTCATGATGTTGGCGTTGTTGCTCTTTCTGGACCGCTCTGTCGAGTATGCATTGGCGCAGAGGGCGGCATAGGCTCCCGGCACCTTGTTCGCCGCGATGCACATGCCGATCCCGGTGCCGCAGATGAGAATGGCACGATCGTGTTTTCCCGATGCCACTGCTTCAGCGACCCTGATCGCGACGTTTGCGTAAATGGGATCCTCGCTTCCGTAGTCCTCCCACTCGTAGCCGAGATCGTTGAGGTGTTTCTTTATCACCTCCTTGAGTTCAGCAGCGTTGGGGTCGCATCCGATGGCTATGGTCTTCATATGGGATCCTCCTCTTCTCGGTTTGGATCTGAATATCTATACCATGAAAATCGCTCTCTCCGCCACAGGAACCCCGCCTACAAAGGGGGCAGCGTAAGGGTCGGCCGCCGGTGCAGGGAAGGTCCGTACAGTCCTATTTCCCCATCGGTCCGGCCTCCACGGTCGGACTACTGAGGTATCAGCACGACCTTTGTGCTCTCCTTGGTCTCAAACTTGCGGTACCCCTCCTCCCACCTCTCGATTGGCAGGATATCGGTCACCAGAGGTCTGGTCTTCACGACGCCCCTTTCCAGCAGTTTGAGAGACCTCTCCCAGGCCGTCCACCGCTGGCTGAAACATCCGCTCACCCGGAGCTCCTTGTATGCTATCTTCTCGAAATTGATCTCGAAGGGCATTCCGAAAAGGCCGATCTGTGCGTAAACACCCTGCTTCTTGATCACCTCCAGCCCGACTCTGGCAGCCTCAGGAGCCCCGGAACACTCAAGCACCACGTCCACTCCTCTGCCGCGGGTAGCCGTCTCCAGAATTCCCGTCAGATCCTCCTGTTCCACGTTCACGCACTCCTCGAACCCGAGAGACCTGGCCAGATCGAAGCGCTTCGCATCCTGCGAGGTTCCGGAAATGATCACCCTCGCCCCTTCTGACCTTGCAACCTGGGCGGCCAGTAGCCCGATAGCACCCATTCCCGAAACCAGAACCGTGTCTCCCGGGTCGATGCGGGAGAGTTCGATGGCCCCGTGGATCACCACAGAGAGGGGCTCACAGAGTGCACCGGAGACAAAATCCACGTTGTCCGGGAGTCTGTGGAGCCTCTTGTCCGGGATAACGACGTACTTGGTAAAGGCCCCGTTGAACCAGAAGCCTATCCCCTTCCGTTCGGTGCAGAGGTTGTAGTTTCCGGTGCGGCAGTACTCACACCGCTCGCACACCGAGAAAGCCGTCTCACCTGTCACCCTGTCGCCCACGTGCCAGTCGGAGACGCCTGATCCGACCTCTACGATCACCCCGCAGAACTCATGGCCCACAACCACAGGGGTCCTTATGGGAATGTCTATCTCGTCGTGGTATATGTGGAGGTCCGAGCCGCAGATGCCGGCTCCCTTGACCTCGATCTTGACCTGATTCGCATCCGGAGAGGGTTCCGGAACCTCGCGAATCTCCATGTTTCCCTCGCCCCTTGCATACTTGACCAATGCCTTCATCAATCCTTTCCTCCCGTCACGTTCGTTCTTTCACTTGCAGGCCCCCGGCCCCGGGGTCTCGACCCGAAAAATCCGCTCCTGTTACCGTCGGTGCCTCTCTCCACAAGGGGGACCACGACCGGTATCCCCCTTTCAGCCTTTCACGGCATCCGGAAGCTTCGAGATACCGCCGGCCCGGACCTTTTCAAACAGGGCATTGTTGAAACGACCCAAGCCGAGGAGTAGGAATCTTACCGTTGCCGGCAGGAAAACTATGCAGGGAGGCATGAACGAGGGGTCATTCGCTGTCCAAGTTTGAGATTGAGTGACCAGACGACGCACCCCGGGGTCTTTTCTCCACACAACGCTCCAGTCATGCTCGGCCCCGAAAAGTCTCCACTCGGATTCCCGCTTGGGGCGACCCCCACCGTTTCCAACCTATCACCCCGCCCTTTTGGTGTCAATGGGACGAATCACAGGACTTTCCCCAGAATTTTGGAGGGTAGTGAGGTAAGTTATTGGGAGGCAAGGGGAAGCTGATATGAAGAAGTGGAAATGGGGGTTCCTCCTATGGTAGAAGAGTTTCGAGGGAGAATTTTGAGGAAACTCTCAGGACCGCAAGGAGGAACCCATGGACAATGATAGCAAAATTGCTGGAAAAATCAAAATTTGCCCATAAGATCTCTTGTGGCTTTCAGAAGCCTGGAAGGAAGTTTATGGTTCAGATGCTTTATGGGATTCAGGCAAGCAAGGATGTGAAGCTCTCCAGCATCTCAAGGAGCTTAAACGAACAGATTCCTTTGATTAAGACCGAGGGAAGGTTATCGAGGAATATCGGCAAGCACGATCTCACGGGGCAGATAAACGGAAACTTATTGGCCGATGGTGCGGGCAGGGTAAATCCCGATGCGGTGATAGCCCTGGATATTTCTGATATTGATAAGCCGTATGCGAGGAAGATGGAGAATTTAGCCTTGGTGAGGGATGGTAGTACGGGA